>NZ_JBQHTM010000012.1:0-67914 GCF_052065695.1 Intestinimonas sp. HCP28S3_D6 | reverse complement strand
GTTGACTACACTGACAAAGAATCCAGCCTGTTGCAGCGCCAAAGCCACGGGTCTCCAATACATTCCTGTATGCTCCATGACAATTCGAATCTCGCTGCCTTCATCGTCAAGCCCCTGTAGCTTCTCAAGCAGATTCTTGATACCGGTGACATCATGGCCGACGTCAAATGGGAGTAAAGCCACTTCACCGCCTGGTCTTCTGGCTGCCACTGTGCTTTTATATTTTGAAACATCGATTCCAACCGCTGTAATGACTCCTGCGCTCATACACAATCCTCCTTTGTTTGGTTTTATAACCGGCGACCGCCACAGTTCATTACCGATTCAGCTTGCTTAGTCACACGAATGTACGGATTGCTCCGATGATTCAACCTGCGTAAATCGAACGCTGCAATGAGAGGGTCGGCTAACAGTTTGCACAAACGAGCGTGGTTAGCTCAAGCAATGCCCCGTAAGGCCGATTACCTCTTCATTGTAGCTTAGGTTTGAACCGCTGAACAGCATTACCAGCGCAACACCGTTCTTGGGGTCAAACATATTGTAGCAAGCAATGCCTGTGTTAATACACACAGGCCCGCAGAGAAGAAAATCCCTTTGTGATTTTCCTCTCCGCTTGCTTGTTGAGGGCAGCGCCCCAAGCCCCTTTGAACACAGAATTTCATTCTGTGGCGGCGCGTTCTGCGAACGCTTTGGACCATGACCGGCTCACCGCTGGCCGTGGTCTTTTTCTTGTTCCTTTTTCTTGTTCCTTTTTCTGTTCCTCGTCCATTTTCAGCAGCCGGTCCACATTGGCTTTGGCAGTCAAAAGCTCCCGCATTTCCTCACGGGAACGCCGGTACTCGGCATAGGTCTTTTTCTTTTCTTCCAGCAATTTCGCGTACTCCGTCTGCAACTCTTTGACCTTGGGCAGCTTCTTCACGCCCATCTCGTCAAAGGCATTTTTTGCCGCCTGATGGAGCAGGATTTCTTCCTCATGTTCCTCCCGAAACTTCCGGGAATAACCGGCCTTGCGGTATGCCACATAGACCTCACGGGTCTTGGCATAGTTGATGATATGGGTACGCAGGACGGCGATCTCCGCCATGCGTTTCTCCGCCGCCTTGATCTGCACCGAAAGATCATTGTGATGTGCCGTGGCAGCCGCCGCTTTTTCTGCCAGCTCCCCATAATCCAGCAGCTGATGTTCGGTGAGAAAATTTACAGTCTGCGCCATCTGTTTCAGGTTAAAAACCTTGGCCCAGCGCGCATACCCAGCGCCTTTCCCAGCCTGTAATTTTGCCTGAATATCCACCAGCAGATTGACCTTGGGCGGCTCCGGCTGCACGAGGGATTTTTTACGGGGCGTATGCTGTTTTTCACCGGCCAGCACCGCACGGATTTCCGCTTCACTGTACCCGGCCCCCAGCTTGTCATCCATGCGGGCTACATTCTTCCAGCCGGGCGCTTTGAGCCGGATTGCTTTCCCGCGCCGGGATACTTCACAGCCCATTTCCGAAAGCAGCTTTAGCAGCGCGTCAAAGTCCGCCGGTTTCTGCTCCAGCGCATGGTCAATCATCACCCGTAGCTGTTCCCGATGGGAGGGCTTGGCCTGTTCGCCCAGCCACTTGTTGTAGCTTTTTCCGTGGGGTTTTGGGTCCTCCACAATGGACAATCCGTTCTCGATACAGATGGTATCGCTCAAGCGCCGGACGGCTCTGGTGCTGCCCCAAAAGTTGCGGAATTTTCGGTCACAATCTGCATTGACCGCCGACCAGATGATGTGATTATGAACGTGCGATTTGTCTATGTGAGTGCAGACCACAAAGGCGTGATTGCCCTTGGTGAACCGCTTGGCAAATTCCACGCCCAGGCGGTTGGCATCCTCCGGTGTGATCTCTCCGGGTTTGAATGACTGGCGCACATGGTAAGCGATCACATCGTCCGCCCCGCGCACCCGCCCGGTGGCGGCGATATACTGCCGCTTCGCCAGCAGAAACTCTGCATCGGCGGTCCGGCTGTCACAGCCATAGCCGGTAATTAGTTTTCCGTTGTCGGTCTTTTGCGGATTTGCCACATAATCAATGATGTCGCTGACTGCCTGACTTTCGGTGCGGCCCTTGCCGATATGCAGGGGCATGATGCGTGTGGTTGCCATAGATGGAGCCTCCTTTCTCATAAGCAGAGAAGATATTTTCTGATTTTTCATGGGGATTGACATATTTTCTAAAGTTGCATATAATAATAGTACAAGGTAGGCAACGGCGTGTGTCTGCCAAAGCGTTGAAGCATAATAGCGTACCGGAATGCCTTGTTATGCAGAGCTTTCAGTAGGGGTTGTGCAGTAACCTCAAACCGGAGTAGGCTGCAAGCCGAAAGAAAATGCTCAAAGCCGCCTTGCATTGCAGGGCGGCTTTCTTTATGTGGACAGAGAGGTTTTATGGATAAATTACAAAAGTGTGCAAAAGCATTTGAAAATTTGTTGGAGATACAATATCGGATCATTATTGGCCGAAAGGGAAAAACCGTAGAGTTAGTGATTGGCTTCTCCAAACTGGACTTTCATCATTTGATGGGTCTGGGAAAACTGAAAGATTTGCGGATCGCAAAACAAAATCGTGGTTCTGTATTTGATGAAATCATAACCGGAATCACTACCTATGAGACTTTAACAAAAAGCCGTTATTTGGCTCAAATTGAGAACCGGTTTGAGCCGTTGGCGTTGATTGAACAGCTCTTGGACGATAATCGTCTGGTGTTCCGGTACAACGCAAAATTGAATCAATTCTCTTTAATTGAAGCGGACTATTTGCTTTCAACCCCCTTTGAAAACAGCGATATTTATATTTTTATTGCCGAACACAAAGATACCGGAAAATATTTCTGTCGTTCTTTTTTCCCGAAAGAGAAGAAGGATTACACAGAGGGACAGCCACGCTACACCATGCTTTATAAAGAAAAGAGAAACATGGCTACTGGAGAAATTGCTGTCCAATATGACAGGCTCACTCCAAAAAATCAACCGTAATTTCTAAAAAGGGGGTGTTAATTATGCAGCCAATCTCCGTAGAAAAATTTGCTGATATGGTAATGAAGAACAACAAGGGGTATCATAAAAAAGAACTTGTAAAAACATTGAGAGAAACGCTTGCTGCCAAGAAAAACGGTGCAAGATGTATGGTCTGCGGCGCACCGATTTGGGCAGCAGGAAGTGCGATTACCGGCAGTAACCTTTGCTTTACCTGCACAACAGGTGAAGCGGATGACAGCGAAGATTATGAGATAGAGTAAACAGGGTGTCGGAAATACCGACACCCTGTTTTTATCCATAAACTAAATCCTGAATGGCAAACTTCAAGTTCTGCACCTTGCCCAGCAGCCAGATGGCAGCCATCGGCAGACCATAGGGACTAATAAGGAATGCCATCACCAGCAGGATAATGCCGTTTTGCAGGGAACAGGTCAGCAGAACCGCCACACCCAGCAGGGCGATCACCATGCTGATAAGCCCCAGCACCAGACCGGAGACATAGACGATCCCCACACAAATCCAAACGAACAGGGTCAGCGCCAGAATCACCGGAACCATCACGATCTTCAACAGCAGTTTCAACAAAAATACCAATGCCCTCATTGTTATGCCTCCTCTCAAAATCACAGTTCCTGTTCCTGATTCCATTATCCCTGTCTCACAGCCAAAAGGCAAGGATACGGGCAAAAAGAAAAAGCGGAGGAAGGCGCGGCGAAGAAACGCCGTTCCTCCCTCCGCAGATGGGGTATTTGTCCCGGTTATGAAAGTTTGGAAAGCCGGGTCAGTATCTCTTTAACTCCGTCCCATAACTGTTCCTGCCGCTGGGATATATCCTCCAGGTCGGCATCGTAGATACGCCCGGTCTCATGCACCTTGCGGGTCAGCTGGTTTAAGTTGTTGCTGCTTCGGCGCAGCAGGGATACCAGTTCCTTCAGCTCCGGCAAGTCCAGCTGCACCACATAGCCGTCCACAGCCATTTTCCGCAGATAGGCGCTCAGGTTTTTTGTCCCAAACTGTGCCATTTTCTGCTGGATCACATCCATCTCCGCAGCGGATACCCAAAACAGAACCGGCACATCCCGCTTGCGCTTGGGGCTGCTCATCGCTCTGGCTCCCGTTTCTTCGGGGCGGCAGACTTATGGGCGGGCAGCTCCTGTTTGAGCTTATCCCGTACTGAGGGACGGGACGGTTCCAGTTTTTCTCTCTGGGTACGGCTGCGCTGCTGTTCTTCACGCACCAGATCAATAAAACCATCCAGCACAGCAGGGTGGCTGTTTAAGGCATAACCACAACGGACGGTTTCGGGATTATCATTAGGAATGGTCTTAGCCCATTCTTTGTTGCGTCGGGAGTAACGCCCATCCCAGTCCTGAAGCTGGACCGTGTTAGCCAGAACCATAGACACACGCTCCATGCCATAGGTCTCGATCACACCCTTTGCCGCATCGTGGCTGAGATACATTCCGTCGAAGTGCTCCCGCACCGCCGCTTCAATGGACTCCTTGCATTGGCGATTTACATTGTTGGAAGCTCGGTATTGCTCCAGCTCCCCATGTTCTCTCGCATAGGCAGCTGAATGGGGATAGATCGGTGTTGTTCGCAGTTTCTCTTTAGCTCTGCACACATCGTCGGCACGGTTCTCAATGCTGTCCCGGATCACATCCATGTAGCCGGTCTCCAGCTTTTCAAAATAGCGGTACACATCCGCCAGCGGCGTGGGAGAATCCAAAAGCGCCTGGGCCTGTGCGTCGGTCAGCTCCAGCTCCTCCATCGCCATCACGATGTCCTCCCGGACCGTGTACTCATAGGTGTGGTGCAGGATTTCCTCCGGGGGCTGGCTTTTCAGCCAGTCCCGGAATTTATCCTGTTCATCAGACATTTTCTCAAAAAGAGCTGTATTCCAATCTGTTGCATTCATAATCATCGTACCTCCTCGTGTTGTTTTGGTTTCTTTTCAAGGCTGCGTGGTGGCACAGGGCGTTTCAGGCTGTCCAGCACCGAGGGCCGCGCACTCTTGGCAACCACAGTTTCCGGCTGGGCATGACCCTTGCCGTCAATGTTCAGCAAGGTGTCCAGTTCCACCAGACGGGCGGACTTGACCCGCAGATCGTCCTCAAAGGGGAACGGCTTTCCTACTTCCTCCTTGGCTGCGGCCTGCTGCTGGTAAAGGTTCTCCAGCTGATTTTTGACCGCCTCCAGACGCTGGGGCATCTGCGCCAGTGCGTTGTCGATACGGGTAAGATTTCCGCGCGGGTCTGTACCAAGAGTTGCCCTGTGGGTCATCTGTCCTTTCAGCAGGAGCGTATATTCCTGTTTCCAAGCGGAAAATTCCACGGACATGGCATAGCCCCGGTAGCTACCGATCTGCACCGGATCGGAGGTTTTGACCTCCTTGCAGGCATCCAAAAGGGCAGCACCGGCGTTCTCCTTATCGGTCAGCAGGTCTCCACGGATCTCCATACCGGCAAAGCCATCTGCCGGGTGTGGGTGGGCAGCCAGTGTTTCCAAATCGGCTTCAAATCCCTGGATATACCCCTTGTTGGTTTCGATTTCCTGGGGGAAGTATTTGAGCAGCTGGTCCTCCAGACGGTACTGCTTGCTCTGATGGTCGGCTTTCATCAGCTTCAGCTTGGCAACCTCCACATCCAAATCCATGCGTTCCTTGATACGGGGGTCTCCGGCACACAGGGCCTTGATCTCGGCAAAGGAAAGCGCCGTTTCATCCACATCGTCGCAGCTTCTCACAGGCGATTTCGAGGTCATAATCTGGCTGATGAATTTCTGTTTGTTTTCCACCGTCTGCCAGAGGTAGGCATCAAAAGTTCCCTCCGTGACATAGCGGTACACATGGACAAGAGGGTTTTGGTTGCCCTGGCGCTCGATACGGCCCTTGCGCTGGGCAAGGTCTCCCGGACGCCACGGGCAGTCCAAATCATGCAGCGCCACAAGGCGATCCTGCACATTGGTGCCAGCGCCCATCTTGGCAGTGCTGCCTAATAGGACACGCACCTGCCCGGTGCGGACCTTGGAGAACAGTTCCTTTTTCCGTACCTCTGTGTTGGCTTCGTGGATAAAGGCGATCTGCTCGGCAGGCATCCCCTGGGCGATGAGCTTCTGGCGGATGTCCTCATAGATGGTAAAGGCAGGCTCCGGTTCATCCAGTGGGATTGCTTCTTCCAACCCGTGAAGCAGCGGATTGTCCAGCTGTTTGGCTGCCTTTTTGGAGGGAGCTGACTGGGGCGTGGAAATGTCGCAGAACACCAACTGGGTCAGCTTGTCAGCTTCGCCGTCCCGCCAGATCTGCATGATGTTGTCCACGCACTGATTGACCTTTGTACCAGGTTCATCCGGCAGCATCTGGTTGACGATTCTCTGGTCAAGCCCCAGCTTGCGGCCATCCGAGGTGATTTTGAGCATATTATCCACCGACGGGTCCACACTGCCTCTGTGTACTTCGGAAGCGCGCTCAGAGAGTGCCTTCACCATTTCCTGCTGATGTTCGGTGGGCTGTGCCACGATGTTGTGGTATTCCACTTCCGGGGTGGGCAGGTTCAACTGGTCGGCGGTCTTGATGTCCGCCACCTCTTTGAACAGGTTCATCAGCTCCGGCAGGTTGAAAAACTTGGAGAATCGGGTGCGCGCCCGATAGCCGGTTCCCTCCGGGGCCAGTTCCAGCGCCGTGACGGTTTCTCCGAAACGGCTGGCCCAGCAGTCGAAATGGGTCATGTTCAGTTCTTGCAGGCGGTCATACTGGAGATACCGCTGCATGGTGTAAAGCTCGGTCATGGAGTTGCTGACCGGGGTGCCGGTGGCAAAAATCACGCCACGGTTTCCGGTAATCTCGTCCATATAGCGGCACTTGGCGAACATATCGCTGGACTTTTGGGCATCGCTGGTGGAGAGACCTGCCACATTCCGCATTTTTGTGTATAGAAACAGGTTTTTATAGTTGTGGGCCTCGTCCACAAACAAACGGTCCACGCCCAGCTGCTCGAATGTCACCACATCGTCCTTGCGGCCCTCAGCCTGCAATTTCTCCAATCTGGCTTCCAGCGATTTGCGGGTGCGTTCCAGCTGCTTGACAGTAAAACGCTCGCCGCCGCTGGCCTGTACCTCTGCAATCCCTTCCGTGATCTCGTCGATCTGTTCATAGAGAAGCCGTTCCTGACGCTCTCGGCTGATGGGGATACGCTCAAACTGGCTGTGTCCCATGATGATGGCATCATAGTCGCCGGTGGCGATCCGGGCGCAGAACTTCTTACGGTTGTGGGTCTCAAAGTCCTTTTTCGTGGTGACAAGGATGTTGGCGGAAGGATAGAGCCGCAGAAACTCCGAAGCCCACTGCTCGGTCAGGTGGTTTGGCACAACAAAGAGGGATTTCTGGCACAGCCCCAGACGCTTACTCTCCATGGCGGCAGCCACCATTTCAAAGGTTTTGCCCGCGCCTACTTCGTGCGCCAGCAGCGTATTGCCGCCGTACATCACATGGGCAATGGCGTTCAGCTGATGCTCCCGCAGGGTAATGGACGGGTTCATGCCGCCAAAAACAATATGGCTGCCGTCATACTCGCGGGGGCGGGTGGAGTTCATTTCCTCGTTGTACTGGCGCACCAGAGCTTGACGGCGCTCCGGGTCTTTCCAAATCCAGTCCTTGAAAGCATCCCGGATAGCCTGCTGCTTTTGGGCTGCCAGCGTGGTTTCCTTGGCGTTCAGCACCCGGCGCTCTTTGCCGTCTGCGTCCTCCACCGTGTCATAGATACGGACATCCCGCAGGTTCAAGGAATCCTCCAAAATCTTGTAGGCGTTGGCACGGCTGGTTCCATAGGTGGTATAGGCGGCCACATTGTTCTGACTGATGGAGCTTTTGCCGGTGATCTGCCACTCTGCTGTAAACGGGGTGTAGTTGACCTGGACATTCCGCTGCATATAAAACGGGGTATCAAAGGTCTCATACATAAACTGCTGGATGTACTCTTTGTCGATCCAGGTAGCACCCAGACGCACCTCAATCTCCGACGCATCCAGGTCTTTGGGCTGGGCAGCGGTAAGGGCCTCCACATTGACTGCAAAGGAAGGGTCCTGCTGTGCGGCCCGCTGTGCCTGACGCAGCTTGCGCCGCACATTGCCGGACAGATACTCGTCGGCGGTCACATAATGGGGAGTGCCGTCTTTCTCCACCTGTCCCGGCACACGGAAGATCACGCCTTGCAGCTCGGCAGCCAGTTCTTCTTTTGTTTTTCCGGTAAGCTGGCTCATATAGTCCATGTCCACGCAGGCTTTTTCGGAGATGGACACCGCCAGTGCTTCACTTGCCGTATCCACCACAGCCACCGCCTGATGGGGCTTGATGGTCCGCTTGGTGAACATATCTGCCTTGCGTTCCAGCTTTCCGTCCTCGTCGATGACTTCCAGCGCACAGAGCAGGTAATAGGAAGAATCGTCTGCATAGGCCAGACGGTTTGCACGGTCATTGATGAGACCGTATTGGGAAGAAAAGCTGTCATAGAGGCTGTTCAGTTCCGCCTGCTTCTCCCGAATGGTGCTGTCCGGAACCGCTGCATCCATCTGAAGGTCGATCAGTTCCTGCACACAATCACGCAGTCCCACAAGACCTTTTACACGGGCTTCTGCGGTGGTGTTGAGATCCGGGCGCACCATACGGCTGTTTTCCCGGAAATACACAGTGCCGTCCACAACGGTGTAGGAGTAATTTTTCACATTGGGGTCGGCGGGGATAGAAGTGCCAATGGCTTCGCCTTCGCCCAGCTCCGGCAACTCTGCCTCCTGATAAGTGCCATGAATATACTTCACCGCATCATGCAGCTGGTCGGAAAGCTCCAGTCCCTCGATAGGGTTCACGGTGTAGTCCATGCCATGGGCGGTGCTTTCCGGTTCCTGTCGGCCCAGCACCATTTCCGGGTGGTCCAGGAAATAGCGGTTGATGGCAAAGCCGTCCTGCGTCGTCGTGGACTGCGCCTGCTCGTTTCCGCCTTGCGGCGAAAAGCTCGCTTGCTCCGTCGCTCCTCCTTCTCCCACAAAGTCTTGCGACTTTGCGGGAACCCTGATAATGCCGGTCTGGGTCCATTCCGGCACAATGTCCAGCGGACGGTCACGCTTTTGCAGGAAAATGATGTCCGAAACGACCTCTGCACCAGCGTTTTTCTTGAAAGCGTCATTGGGCAGACGGATGGCTCCCAGCAGCTCGGCACGTTGAGCAAGATAGCGGCGCACGGTGGAATCCTTGGCGTCCATCGTATAGCGGCTGGTGACAAAGGCCACCACGCCGCCGGGACGCACCTGGTCGAGTGCTTTGGCAAAAAAGTAGTTGTGGATGCTGAAATTCAGCTTGTCATAGGCTTTATCTCGAACCTGATACTGGCCGAAAGGCACATTACCAATGGCAAGGTCATAGAAATCTCGCCTGTCGGTGGTCTCAAACCCGGCCACGGTGATGTCGGCCTTGGGGTAGAGCTGCTTTGCAATCCGTCCACTGATGGAATCCAGCTCCACTCCGTACAGACGGCTGTTTCGCATTTCCTCCGGCAGCATACCGAAGAAATTGCCCACACCGCAGGACGGCTCCAGGATGTTGCCGGTCTCAAATCCCATGCGGCCCACGGTCTCATAGATGGCCCGGATTACCGTGGGACTGGTGTAGTGCGCGTTGAGGGTGGAACCTCTGGCGGCAGTATATTCTTCCGGGGTCAGCAGCTCTTTCAGCTGGGTATATTCCGCAGCCCATGCGGGCTTCTCCGGGTCAAAGGCGTCGGCCAGACCGCCCCAGCCCACATATTGAGAAAGAACCTCCTGCTGTTCGGGGCTTGCCTGCTGTCCGGCAGCTTCCAGCTCTTTCAGCAAACGAATGGCATTAACATTTGCATGGAACTTGGCTTTCGGACCGCCTTCACCCAGGTGGTCGTCGGTGATACGGAAATTCTCAGCGGTGCGGCGCAGGTTGTCCTTGTATTCCCCGTAAGCGGCTTCCTCGGCGGCTCTGGCATTGGGGAAGGTCTGCCACTCGCCGTTTACCTGAATGGAAACGGGGTGTTCGTCCAGCACTTCATCCAGAGTTTTTTCCGGCTCAGCGGCAGGTGCAGGCGGCTCTGGCTCATTGGTTCGCAAGGTCTGGACAACCACATCATAAGGCAGATGGTTCTTGTCACCGGGATAAACTGTCACCGGCTCAGTGGTAAAACCGGGCTGTGCAGGTTCCGGCTTCTGCTCCAAATGCTGACGAATGACTGAAATCGGCTCCACCCGGAAGATGGGGAATCCCACCGCATTTGCAAAGGTCACATCTTGAAGTTCCACCCGGCCAATATCCGGCTCCAGCTTGCTGACCCGGAAAGTGCGCCCATCCAATGCAAAGGTGGTCTCGCCGGGAATTAGGTTGTGACGGGCATACTCGGCATCGGAAAGCGATTGGTTCGACTGCTTCTGTTCTTCAGCGGCAATCTGCTCCACATCCGCCATCACGCGCTGAATGAACGGGTCATTGTCCAGCTTTTCTTCGTCCACCAGCTCGCCATTCACAATACCGCGCTCGGCCAGCGCCTCCCGGATGGCGATGGGGTCGATGTTGTCAAACCGGTCCTGTTCCGCTTCGGTATAAAACCGGTCCTCCTTGATAAGCTGAGCGATCCGGCGCTGTACCTTGGGCCAGGGCAGCTCAATTCCCTCTGGGCTTCCGGCGCGGATCACAAACAGGCTCTTGCTGTCACTGCCGCTGTATTCCTGAGCCAGCCATGCAGCGGTATCTTTTTCCCGCCCATGCTGTTCCATGTAGCGGACAACGGCGTGTTTGCTCTGAATATCGCCGTTCCATGCGCGGATGGCATCGTCAATGTCATCCTGCGAGAGAGGACGCAGCATTTCATGGAGCCGTGGGTAGGTTTCGTCAATTACTTCCCGGTGCAGCCGTTGGCGGAACTCCGGCACATCGGAATAGAGCCGAATCAGCTCCAAATCACCGGAGCCGAGAACGGCACGGCGGATGGCGGCATTGCCCTCGATGACAGCATTTTCACGGTCAGAATGACCGCAGGCATTGCGGTATGCGGCATCCTCGGAAATGGCGGCAGTCACCACAGGCTTATATTGCTCATACAATTCCCGAATCGTAGGGGATGTGGTTGCTTCTGTATCCCGGAATACTCTGTTCCCGTCTGCACCAAACTCCGCTTCCTGAGCGTCGATGTGCTGCTCTGCCTCATGGTCGATGGAGGGCATGGAATACTCCTGACGCTCCCTGCCGCCCTCCGGGACAGCGGAAATGGTCACATCATGCTGATCCCGCAGCTGTTCCACAACCTGTTCCAGCCGGTTTGCCGGAAAGCCGCACATTTCCACACGGCCACCGCCGGGGATAGCGCGGGTTGTAAGGTTGAATCCCAGCTCCGCAGCGGCGGTTTTAGCATCCTCGCCGTACAGCTCAAAGAAATCGCCCATCTGATACAGAACCATATCATCCGGGTGATGCTCCTTGACCCCGTTGTATTCCCATATCTCCGGTGTCGGTTGCTGGGCCTGAATCGCATCGTCCTCGGCCAGCGCCTTTTCCTCCCGAATTTTGTCATACTCAGCCTGTTCCTGCTCGGTGAGGTAACGGCCTTTCCGAATCAGTTCGGTGATCCGCTTGGACACCTTTTCCCAAGTGAAGTTGACGTCCGGGCAGTCTTGCTTTTTATAGTGCAGTCCTTTCCCATCGTGATCTTCGCCGCTGTGTGTTGCACCGGACAAGGCATGAGAGCGTCCGCCAATGCCATACTCGTCTTTGAGGAATCTCACTTTCTCCTTATCCGTATGGTTTGCCATGAAGAACGCATAGATACGGCCTTTTCCTCCGGCGAAACTGCTTCCGCCGGTCATGGCGGCGTCGATCTCATCCTCGGTAATAAAGTGCTGGACGGTTGGCACTTGGGAAAGGTCTGAAGAAAAGGTCCTGCGGGGCAGGTCAAGGTCCTTCAAGTTCTCCCAGATCTCCCTTGGTCTGTGATAGTGAAAACGCAACAGATCACGGTCCTGCTGATAGGCAGTCCAGAAGGCGGCGTATTCTTCCTTGAGTGTCTGGCGGAAAGCCGGGTCACTCAGCTGCTCCGTCAGGCGGCGGGTCTCCTCCGGGAAACCATTGCCTTTGATCTCTGACAGACAGGACAGATACCCGGCTTCTCTGGCTTTATCGCTGAAATCGTGGTACAGATGCCAAAGTTTTTCCGTAAGGAGGGAGCGTTCATAGCCCGCTGCCTCGGTCAGCTCCACATTGGTGGCAAAATTTCCGTCCTGCAAAAGCTGGCCGATGCGCTCGGCGGCGCTCTCCCAGGAAATGACCTGGGCGGACTTGTCGTAACGGGCTGTTTTGCCGTGGGAAAGATGGATACCGTCCTCGGCATACCATGCGGTGACGCTGCCGATCCCGTTGCCGCCGTGATAGAGCGTTTTCAGTATCTCGGCAATCTCAGCGGTAGTTTTCTGCTTTTCAAAGGCTGCAACCACACGCTCCCTTTGGCGGTCCGTGTTGCCGCCCAGCCGCAGCACATGGTCAATATCCGCCTGGGCAAAAGAAAAAGCAGAGGATGTTTTCACATTCTCTGCTTCATCTATGATTCGGATTTGTTCGTTTTCGGAGAGGAAGAAACTCAGCTGTGAATAAGCTCCGCCATCAGAATCTCCTCGGCCTGCGCCTTGCAGGTGTTCATCAGGCCCACCCAGCGCATCGGATCGCTTGCTTTCAGCTGCTCTGTTGCGCCCGCGTCTTTCGCCAGCTGGGGCATCAGCTGCTCCAGACGGCTCTGTGCGGTCTCGTCGATTTCCAGCAGGTGTGGGTACAGCTTCTCGCTCAGCAGCATCTGGTTGTAGAGGATGGGACGGTGTTCCTTCAGGTAGGTTTTCCTCATCCTGCCGTACTTGCCCAGGGGCTTCTCTGGCTGCTGGCTCAGCTTCAGGTCGGGAATCAGATAATCTCCGTTCTGGATGTAGTTCATGGGATTCTTCATGTTGGGGTCTCCTTTCTTTGATGGCCTCACGCTCGGCATTTCGGATGGTAACGCCGATCTGCCGCAGCACCTGTTGATTGATCTGGCTGACCGCCGTTCCCAGTGCGCCGATGGTAGCAGGGGTGTTGAAGTCGAAAATCGCCATAAAGTCCTCATGGGTAAAATAGCGTTCCGGCTCCAGTCCGCAGCGAGACATCAGGGCGTAGGAAATGCTGACGGTGGCGGCTGCCTTAAACTGCACTCCGATGTTATACTCATCATATTCCTCCAAAAAGGAACCGTCAACGATATAGAAGAAGTCCTGCTGATGCTCCGTCCAGTATTCCTCAGCCAGTTTTCCGGCTACCTCAGTGAGCTGTCCGGCAAGGTCATCACCGGAAACATCATAGGTGCGCTCCAGCATGACCTGCACGGAATCCAGATGGCGCTCCTCCAGCTGCCACAGCCAAGGAGTGCGGGAATGTTCACGGGTTCCGGTGTCCGTGATGTCGAACACATAGCGCAAACGGGGTCTATCACCGGAATCGTCCACCAGGGCGATACCCTTGGAGCCGCGCCTTACATACCGGCCCATCTTTTCATTCCACAAATCGTACTCTGCACAGGCGGTAGCGTCCGGGCGCTGGGCGTAGATCATCAGCTGCTCATGGAACGGGTACTTGTAAAGGCGGGAAGCAGTAGTGAGAAACCCTGCCCATTCCTGCCAGCTCCCCGTGAGCTGCGTTGTCACCTTCTCCGCCATCTGTGCATATAGTTCGGCTTTGGTTGGCATGGTGTTCTGTCCTCCTTTCGGTTTTTGGGTAAAAGAAAAGCAGGAAACCTAAAAGATTTCCTGCTAAGTAAAACTGTGAGTATTAAATTATTATTGGTTATACAAACTTGAATTTACATAAATCTGTTTATCAAATTATACGCTGTAACTGCATAGACAAAAATTGCTACACCTACAAATATTATAGCATCTTTCTTTGCCCCTTTATCATAACAATCCTTTGCATTTGTCAAAAGGGTTAATCCCATAAAAACAAACATAATTGGCATTGTAACATCATAGGAGATTATATTCATCAGTCCTAGAGAGGCAGAAATAATAGTTAAAACGGTAAATATTACTTTCCAAATACGCATACATAGTCCTCCTTTACAAATTCCGATTTGTTGCTTACATTATACTTCATTCATCCCTCCAAGTATAGTAGGAGTTTGTAAAGAATTGAGAGAAACCGCCTTCCCATCGAACAGTTTCTCTCACTATGTCATCCCGACACGATAAATTTACTGGTCAAAATCCGGGTACAACTCCAGCTCGGCAAACTCGGCATCGCTCATAGCCTGGAGCTTCATCAGGGCGCTGTCGGTCAGTTCCCTCAGTTCCGTTTCCTCCGGCGAAAGTTCGCCGCGCATCTCGGTCAGAGCCTCCATCAGCCCGGTGCGGCTGCCGGTGTTGTAAATGCACATCAGGTTCATTTCTTCAAAAGTAAAGTTTCCCATATCATAGCTCCCTTTCTGCGCTCTTTTTAGGCGCTGTCTTTTTGTGTTCCGTCCGGGGCTGGCTTTTCAGCTGCTCCATGACGGACTTTTTCTTGTCCCGTTCCTCCCGATGGGCAGCGGCAGCCAGATCCATCAGGGAAATGGGCTGACCGCTGCGGGCCTGCTGTTCCAGCTGCGCCACGGTCGGCTCTTTTGGGCCGTTGTTGATGATGCCGTCGATCATGCCGTAGTCATCCTCCAGCATCATTTCCGCATTTTTCAGCGGATTGTCCGGCAGGAATCCGGGAATCTCGGTGAAACCAACGCTGTCGCAGTAATGACAGGATACTTTACCGTCCTGCTTGATGGCAACGATGTCGCTGACACTCAGGGAAGGGCTGTGAAAATCCACAGGCTTTTTCAGGTTGAACTGTTCATACAGCGTTTCCAGCTGCTCCATAGTGCTGCCGGAACCGTTCAGCGGGGCGGTGTAGATTAAGTCATAATTACTTCGGTCCACGGCCAGATTGTGCGATTGCAGCCAGTCCAGATTCATAAACCGTACATTCTGCGGATCGTCCCGGCTCACCTGATAAATGGCAAAGCAGCAGCCCTCATGGGCAAGAAATGCCTGCTCCCGTTCCAGCTGCCGTTCCTGCCGTTCCAGCACCTTTTCATGGAACTGGGGGCTTTTCTCCCATTCCTCACGGTCCACACCAAAAATGCCGCCATGATCCATGATTTCCTGCGAGTCAAATACCAAACTCTCCGTATTGTCCTCATGGAGGACATAGACGGTCAGACCGGCAGCGTCCAGTTCCAGCGCCCGTTCTCTGGTGACAGGCAGCATCCCATCGTAAAAGTAGCCGTATTCCTGCATATCCGAAACAGATACTTCGCTGTCGGGCATAGGGTACTCATCCAAAGGCTGTTCCTGAGCATCCGGCAGCTGGGTGGCGGTTGCTTCTGCGCTCTGCTGGCTGACCTGTTCCTGCATTTGCTGGCAGGCGGCATCCTGCAAGGTCTCAATCATAGACAGCGGGGCATCCTGAACAGACGGATTTTCCAGTTCCAGCCCCTCACAAATCTGCCGGACAGCGGCGGAACGGGACAGTTTCGGGGCATCCAGCTGGCCGCCGTCCAGTTCTTTCATGGTTTCCTTGTCATAGAGGGTATAGTCCCAGCCGGTATCGCACGGCTGAATGTGCAGATAGGTGGCATCGTCCAGAAGAAACAGGGCTTCCTGCGGTATATCCGCCTGTTCCTGCTCCTGTTTGGCGGTCAGGTCAATGCCGCGCTCCTTACAGATTTCCTTGTAGTGGCGTTCGATGTTGTTAATCAGCTCACAGGAAGTCTTATTGATGGTCTCCAGGCTGGCTCGTAATTCTTTCAGCTCCTTGCCCTTGGACCAGGAAGCGATGTAACCGAAGCTGTTTTCCCCGGTCTGGATACCAAAATACTGGCAGACTGCATAGGAAATGCTTTCCGCTTCGACTTCTTCCGTGCGACGGTCCTTTTTCTGTTCCTGCAAAAACTGCGAGAGGGTAAGCATACCGCCGTTAAAATTCAGTCCGGTCTCATCTGTAAAATACAGCCTGCCTTCTTCTGGAAATTCTAACGGTGCAGTCAAAATAACAGAACCAGCGTGGTTCACCACCACTCTTTCCTCAACACAAATTGGGGAACCGGGGTCGTCATCCGAACCGCGCAGGTCATAGCAATAAACGCCTTCGGGCAGATCATCACGGGAAATACGCCCGTTGGAAAACAGGGCGGGTTTCTCAAATAACTCCACCTCCTGATATTGTTCGTCATTGTCAATTTGAATTTTTTTCTGATTATGGAGCTTGCTGTGTGCAATTTCATGGACAGTGGCAGAAACGGTCTGCACCTCGCTCATGCCTTCCCGGATGGCGATGCGCTGCTGGTCGGGGGAAAAATAGCCGTCCGTGTTGGCGACCATCGGCTCAAACTCGATGGGAACCGGGGCAGAGCGCCGCAGGGCTTCCAGAAAGGCTTCATAGTGCGGCACAGTCCCCGAAAGGCTGGAGGCCAGCTCCGGCAGGGGCTTGCCATCGGTCTGGCTCACATCAAACACCTTGACCGGGCGAAACATGGGGATTTCAATTTCTTTTTCCTCCATGACCGCCTTACCGTCTGCATCCAGAATGGGGGCATGGGTGTCCGGGTCGCGCTTCATTTCCTCGATTTTCTTTTTGTAGGGCGTGGGGGCGATGATGGTGATGCCATGCTCGCCCTTTTTCACATGGCGCGCAAACTGGTTTTTCCACTTGTTGAATCCAGCCACCAGCGTAGCTTCCGGCTTCTGCATATAGATGAGCATGGTGTTGTTCACCGAATAACGGTGAAACTTGGACATGACGGACAGATAGCGCATATACTTTTCGCTCTCGAACAGCTCCTTGATACCCTGTTCGATACCCGCCGTGATTTCCTGCAACCGTTCCCGGTTGGTGGGCTTATCAGCCATGATGTTCACTCTCCTCTCTAAATTGGCGATTGTTGATTGATGTTCAGCGATCCATAGCTTTTGTTCCTCCGGGCTGTCCTCCAGAAAAGAATCCAGCAGATAGCCGATATAATCCTTTTGCTGCACCGCCTCTAAAAAACGGGGGTGCATGGGTTCCTCCGGTGTTTTGGGTGTGTAGCCCGCTTCCCACTTGCGGAGAAGATGGAAGTAGTCCGCCAGAACCCGAAAGGCATGGTCCCGGTTCTCCTGAAACTTCTGCGCCTCGGTTTTCAGGCGAACATATCTCCTGCGGGGCGGAGCCTGACTGTCATAGATAAGGCCAAAATCCTGCGCCAGCTTCTCGGCGGCTTCCTTGGGGGACAGGTTGTAGCGCCGGGCGGTCAGGTCTATCACATCGCCGGTGGCTCCGCAACCGAAACAGTAGAAATATTCTTCGTTCAACTTCATGCTGGGATTTTTGTCATCGTGGAAGGGACAGCAGGCCATGCCGCCCCTTTTGACCTCAATCCCATATCGTTCTGCGGCTTCCCGAATGGTGACAGACTGCTTGACCGTCTCAAATACATTTGCGCCCATCGTCAATCAGTTTTTGGTTTGGGGATGGGCGGCCTGTACCCGGCAGCCTTGGCCCGTTCACTGGCAGCCTTGCGGCGCTCGGCGCTGTATGGCTCACGAACGGACACACATCGTTTGGGGACTGTAAAATTGTGCTTATCCTTTTTGCAGACCTGTTCCGGGTGCTTTTTGGAAAGGCGGGTCAGCTTCTCCATCAGTTTTCGGTCATGGGTATAAACTTCGGCGGTGTCCTCGGCCTGATTGTAGAGGAGAATGGTTTCCTGTTCATAAAGGGAGAGCTTCATTTTGCACCGCCTTTCTGCCGGTCAAATTCCAGCTTGAAGTTGGCGTACCGCCCATCGTCCTCCAGAACCACCGTGGCGTCATAGGTCTTGCCGGTCTTTTCGGAATAGCAGCCGGTGATCCTTGCGCGGCCATCCTTGAGCAGTGCCGTTACCAGCGCCTTGGTAGGCTGCTTTTTCTTCATGGCCCACCACTTGTTGTTCTTCCAGATGGCAAATTTGCAGGATTCTGTCTGGCAGAAGAACCCTTTTTGCAGTTCCGCCACATCACCGCCGCAGCGGGGGCATTTGCCCACCACTTCGCGTGGCGGCGTGAACAGGTACTCAGTCCCCTTGATGACCTGATAGGTTCCCACCAACTCCCGGAGCATGGCACAGATCCCACCCATGAAGTCCTCCGGGGACAGCTCGCCGCGCTCGATCTCGCTTAAACGGTGTTCCCATTCAGCGGTCAGCAGGGGCGATTGCAGCTGTTCCGGCAGCACGGTGATCAGGGACACCGCATCTTTGGATGGCATGAGCTGCACGGCTTTCTTACTCTTTTTGCGCTCCAAAAAGCCGGTGGACACCAGCTTTTCCAGAATCCCGGCGCGTGTGGCGGGAGTGCCAAGCCCTTTGCGCTCGGCATCGTCCGGCATTTCCTTTGAGCCGGCAGTTTCCATCGCAGAAAGCAGCGTATCCTCGGTGAAGTGTTTGGGCGGGCTGGTTTTGCCCTCCTTGACGGCAGCGCCGGAAAGGGGCAGCGTCTGACCCTCGGTTAATTCAGGCAGAGCCTTGTCCTCAGCTTCCGGCTCCGCATTTTTCAGCGCAGAACGGTAGGCAGTGTCCAGCGCCCGCCAGCCGGGGCGTTTCACCGTTTTGCCCTTGGCGGTAAACTCTGCACCGGCACACTCCACGGTGACAGCAGTTTCTGAGTAAGTATGCGGTTCCGCCACCGCGCACAGCAGGCGTTGTGCTACCAGCTCCAGCACCGCCTTTTCGCCAACCGGCAGGCCGGACAGGTCAGCGTTTTGGAGATTGCGGGTAGGGATCACTGCATGGTGGTCGGTCACTTTTTTGTCGTTGATGACCGCACCGGCATCACAGGAAATGGCGATCCCTTTGCGAAACGGCATGGCGTTGGCAACCAGATTGACCAGCACCGGCAATCCCTCCGCCATATCCGAAGTCAGATAGCGGCTGTCCGTGCGGGGATAGGTGCAGAGCTTCTTTTCGTACAGATTTTGGAGGTAGTCCAGGGTTTGCTGGGCCGTATATCCCAACAATCGGTTGGCATCCCGTTGGAGGGTAGTCAGGTCATAGAGGGCGGGCGGCTTTTCCAATTTGTCGCGGCATTCCACCTTTTTGACCGTCACATCCGCACTCTGGCAGGCGGCTTTCAACTGCTCGGCAGCAGCCTTGTCCGCCATGCGTTCCCCGGAAACGGAAAAACCGGGCAACTCCAGGACTACCGTGTAAAACGGAACCGGCTTGAAGGTGTCGATCTCGGCTTCCCGTTGGACGATGAGCGCCAATGTCGGGGACATGACGCGCCCAATATTCAAAGTGCGGTGGTACAGCACCGAAAACAGTCTTGTGGCGTTGATACCAACCAGCCAGTCCGCCTTGGCGCGGCAGAGAGCAGCTTGGCGCAGACCGTCATAATCGGCACCGGGGCGCAGGTTTGCAAAGCCCTCCCTTATGGCGGAGTCCTCCATCGAGGAAATCCACAGCCGCTTCATGGGTTTGCTGCATCCCGCCAGCTCATAGACGCTGCGGAAAATCAGTTCGCCCTCGCGTCCGGCATCACAGGCGTTTACCACCTCGGTCACATCCGGGGCGTTCATCAGCTGTTTCAGCACAGCAAACTGTTTCTTTTTGTCTTTACCCACCACCATCTGCCAGTGTTCCGGCAGGATGGGCAGATCGTCATAGCGCCACTTGGCATAGTCCGGGTTATATACATCGGCATCGGCCAGTCCAGCCAGATGACCCACACACCAGCTGACCCGCCAGCCGTTTCCCTCCAGATAGCCGTCCTTGCGGGCAGTCGCGCCGATCACGGCGGCCAGACTTTGGGCAACAGACGGCTTTTCAGCAATCACAAGTTTCATCATCTTCATCCTCCCATTCTTCCCGCACAGGCGTGTGCAGTTTTTTCTCAATGCTGTTTTCCTCATCCAGCAGCAGGTCATAGCCGAACCGATAGTCATAGCGGTACAGCTTTCCCAGCAAATCGTTGATAAGGATACGGCAGGCCAGAATGACACGGGTTTTGTCCACCTGCAACAATCGGTAGCGTTGATAATTGCTGTAATATTCCTCATGGCGGCGGGTACGGCGGACGGTTTCCTCAAACAAAATATCCACTGGGTCCTGACATCCATCCTCTTTTTCTCCCTCCATGCAGTTCAGAAGTTCCATCACCATAGGGAAGCTCCGTTCATCCATTGGGGCTTCTTCTGCCAGAAAGCCTACCAGTGCGGATAAGAGCAGGCGGGCGGCTGTCTGTTCCCGGTCTGTCAAAACTGCCATTGTCTGCGCAGCATCCGGCAGGAGCGTTTCTTCCACAAAATCCGCTACGTTGCCTGAATAAAGCTGACGAATGGAATCTATGGACAGGGGAACCGCTGCGGCATCCAGGGAGAAATCAAAAGGTTCCTCCCGTGTGGGCTTTTTCCGAAATTTGCTCCACACAGTTGAGAGAATGTCGCTGCCAAAATACACGGCGATCACCAGCAGGTCAAAAACCGCAAGCAGCTTGATAAATGTAATCAGAATACTCATTTTTTTCGTTTCCTTTCTTTGAGCCATCGTTCCATCTCACGATGGCAGACTCCCACGCAGGGCTGACCATAATTCCCACAGCCATAGCAGGGGTGGCTTTTGGGTAAAGAGAGAGGACGGGAAGTGTCCTTCCCGCCCTCCGGTCTGCGTGTCATCATGCGTTCATAGGGGCTGTCGGTGAACCGGGTCATAGGGTGTCATCCTCACTTTCTTCACCGCCGCCCCTGTCAGCGTCCAGCTCGCCCGATTCCTCGTCCTCCAGTTCAGTTTCTTCCTCATCCGGCAGTTCCTCGCCGTCCTCATAGTCATAATCGTCTGGATTGCTGTTGTTTTTATGGTTGGCTTTACCCTTAATAAATTTGAAGTAGGCAAAGGCAGCGCCGCCCATCACAGCCAGCACCAGCAGCAGGACAGCCGGATTTAACCCTGCGGGTTCTTTTTTCTCCGGTTCCGTGGGTTCCTTTGGCGGTTCCGGTTCCTTGCCGGTACAGCCAGTCATGTCCGTACTGCACACCTCGCATTTGGTGTTGACTGCACCGGCTTCACATTTTTCCGTGCAGTTGCAGACAGCGGGCACTTTCTCGGCGGATTGCCCGTCCTCCATCAGCGCCATCAGGTCGGCTTCATCCACCTGATTTAAGAAATGGACGGCGGTTTCCTTGTCCTCGTTGGCCCGGTCAATGAGGATGTAGAAATAATTGCCGGATTTTGTGGTGACGGTGATGAGCTGCTTGTTGCCGCCGAAATCATCCACCAGGGCAGCATTGCCCTCCGGGGTCAGGACAGGACTGTCCTCAGTTTCTTCCACCACATTGGTATCGTTGGTGGCATCCTCCGCCGGGGGCTGCTCCGGCCCTTGAGCAAAAGCGGTGACAGAAAAACCGCCCATCAGCACCAGTGCGGCGCAGAGGGCGGAAAGGGTCTTAAAAATTCTCTTATTCTTCATGGGCGGTGTCCTCCTGTTCTTCATGAGCATCCATACCGGGGAGTGTGCCGCCGGACAGCATGGCGCTTAACTGCTCCGGGGTCATACGCATAGCGCGCACCATCTGGACGATCTCCAGATTTTCCGCTTCGGTTTTCTGCGCTTCCAGCGCTTTCAGCTTTTCCTGATACTCTGCGATTTTCTCACGGGTTTTCGTAATTTCCCGG
Organism: Intestinimonas sp. HCP28S3_D6; assembly: GCF_052065695.1. NCBI lineage: Bacteria > Bacillati > Bacillota > Clostridia > Eubacteriales > Intestinimonas > Intestinimonas sp. HCP28S3_D6. The sequence goes on along the minus strand of NZ_JBQHTM010000012.1, from coordinate 46,179 downwards.
CCAATGCGTTCGATTTTCGTAGCCATAATCAATCACTCCTTATCAAAAGATTTGTCACCAGTTCATCAGGCCGTAGCCCTTGATGCACTCGTAGTTCACATCGTAGCTTCTGATTTTGCAGGCATCGCCGCTGTTTCCCTCTATGGTATAGACCCGGCTGCCGTCTGTGCCGATGACGATGCCCACATGGTCGGCGCTGCCGTCCATGTCCCAATCGAAAAAGATGGCATCGCCAGGGGCAAGGTTGTCATAGCCGCGCGCGCCCCATTGCCCATGTGACTGGAACCAGGGAACCCCCTGGGATTGGCAGCCTGCAAAGCGCGGTTCAGACAGACCCCTCTGGCCGTAGCACCAAGACACAAAGCAGGCGCACCATTCCACACGGGAATTGAAGCCGTACCAGCTCCAGTAGGGCTGCCCGCCCACATTTCCCACCTGACGTTTGGCCAGTTCCACCAGCTCCGGGTTGCCGGGGCGTGTGCCGTTTACAAACTCCACACCGTCCAAACTCTCGGATTCACTGGTATTTGTGGAGCCGCCGCCGAAGATCAGCGGCTTGTTGCCCAGCGTCTGCCGGTACACCTGATACATTTCCAGCTGGTCCGGGGTCAAAAGCTCTGTGGCAAGAGAGGAAATGGGGCGGCTCTCCAGCTTGACATGAAGAATCCGGTATTCGTATTCGTGGGTGTCGCCATCCTCGTCCGTATAGGTGCGAATCTGGATTTCCTCGGTGAGCGTCAGGGTATATTGGGCGGAAAACACGCGCTCCAGTTCGCCCTGGGCGCTGGACTGAGTGTACCCCTGCAAGACGGCGGAGAGAAACGCCGCCAGCTCATGGGGGTCATGCCCGATCATATCCAGGTCATAACGGTATTCGTCATATCCCGGATGGCTGCTTTCGATGTTGTCGATCTCGGCTTGCAGCGCCGTTTCTCTGGCGGCGTAATCGGCCTCCACCGCCAGCATTTCCGGGTCATCCGATGGATAAGTGGTGCCGGAGAGAACGGAACCGATGCTCTGCGCCATCATGGAGCAGGAGGACATGGTGTTGAGCAACAGGCAGATGAGAAGAAAAATAGCACCTACAAGCAAAAATCCTTTTTTATGGCGCATAATAAATGCTCCGGCCTGCTGTGCCTTTTCCTTGACCGTCTTGGCAGCCTTGCCGGTCTTTTTTGCGGTGTTGGCGGTGTTTCCGGCGCGCTTGGCGGCGGCGTATTCCTTTTTGATGGCCTGTTTCTGCTGCCAGCGTGAAAACGGATTGCTGGTAAGCTGGGGATTTTCCCGCAGGGACTTTTGATACAGGGCATTTACATTGGCCTTTTCCAGCTTTTGCTCCGCCTGTGCCGCCTTGCGGTATGGCTTCAGCTTGTGGCTGCGGTAGCCTTCCCGGACCAGCCTAACGCCGGTCTCTGCGCTTTCCTCAGACTTGTGGGCGCTCTCCACGCCCACATTGTCCTGTTCCGTTTCACGGATTTCCTTGTGGAGTTTCCCCAGCGCCGCATCTCCCGGAGCATCCCGGACCGCATGGGACAGCTTGGAGGGCGGTTTTTTCTTGTCCTCCAGCACCAGTTTGGTGGTCACTTTGCCGGTCTTAGGGTCCACCGTCTTTTGCCGCACCTGCTTTTTTGGGATTTTCGCCTGCGCCCTGTCTGCTTTGGCGGCGGCCCGGTCTGCCTTGCGGATGGGCTTTTCCAGCGCCGGGTCAGCGCGTTCCTCGTCTGTAAAGTGCAGGCGCGGTTCCTTACGCATACCAGCCACCCGCCATCAGGTCATCCAGCAGCACACAGGTTTCCGCATATACCGGAATCTGAATGGTTTCTGCCGGAAAGACCGTTGTGGACAGGAAAAGCGCCATCAGGGTTCCTCTTGCCATGTCCCGATCCTGAATCGGGCTGCCCATAAACAGCTTGGGAACATCCGGTATGCCCTCTGTCCAGATATGGTGAATCCGGGTAAATCCGGCATAGCCCTTGGGCGTGAGATTTTTTGCTGCCTTTTCCTGCTCATAGCAGTAATGGACGGCAGCGCGAAGCAGTTCTACCATCTGCTCACAGCCGCTGACAGCGGCCAGAAGCAGACCTGCGCCTTTTTCAATTTCTTTCTTTGTCATGCTGTTCATCCTCCTTTTTTAAGTCCAACGGTTTCGTGGTCATAATGCGGTACAGTTCCGTATTCTTGGGGAAATGGTCCACGAAAGGCAGGATGGTGGAGCCGTAGAACAGCAGTCCTTCACCCTCGCCGGAGTGGGTCACATAGGAAAGCTGGTGCGGGGAAATGCCCAGCTGTTTGGCAAGAATCTGCCGGTCTCCGCCCGCCTGGTTGAGCATATATACGAAGTCGGAGTTTTCAAAGATGTTCTCCACCTCGCGGCTGCTCAAAAGGTCTTTGACGTTCTGCGTGATACCGGTCGGGATGCCGCCCCATTTACGGAATCGCTTCCAGATCTCCACCGTATAAGCGGCGGTCTGTTCCTCTTTCAGCAGCAGGTGCATCTCGTCGATGTAGTAACGGGTGGACTTGTGGGCGGCACGGTTGATGGTAACGCGGTTCCACACCTGATCTTGTACCACCAGCATCCCGATTTTCTTCAGCTGCTTGCCCAGTTCCTTGATGTCATAGCAGACGATACGGTTGTTGATGTCCACATTGGTCCGGTGGTTGAACACATTGAGGGAGCCGGTCACATAGATTTCCAGCGCTGTGGCGATGTACTGTGCCTCTTTTTCCTCCTGCGCCCGCAAGAGATTATACAAATCCTCCAGTATGGGCATATTCTCCGGGCGCGGGTCATTCAGGTAAGTCTGATAGACCAGCCGCACACAACGGTCGATGATGGTTTTCTGTACTGGCTGCAAGCCCTCCTTGCCGCCCACGATCAGCTCGCACAAGCTGAGAATGAAGTCGGACTTGAGGGACAGTGGACTTTCATCATCCGAGTAGTCCAGATTCAGGTCCATCGGGTTGATATAGTTGGTAGAGGTGGGCGAAATTTTGATGACCTGCCCATGCAGACGCTCCACCAGCGGGGCATATTCCGCTTCCGGGTCCAGAATTTCCACCTCATCGGAAGTCAGCAGGAAGCAGTTGGCGATCTCACGCTTGGCGCTGAAAGATTTACCGGAACCCGGTGTGCCGAGAATCAGGCCATTGGGGTTTTTCAGCAGCTTGCGGTCCACCATGATAAGGTTGTTGGACAGGGCATTGATGCCATAGTACAGAGCTTCTTTGCCGTTCTGGAATAATTCCTGGGTGGTGAACGGCACAAAGATTGCCGTGGAACTGGTGGTCAGCCCCCGCTGAATCTCAATCTGGTTGATACCCAGGGGCAGGCAACTCATCAGCCCTTCCTCCTGCTGGAAGTCCAGCCTTGTCAGCTGGCAGTTGTATTTCTGCGCGATGGAGCTGGCTTGGAACACATTGTTGTCCAGCTGGCGGGGATTGTCTGCCGTGTTCAGCACCAGGAAGGTCACAAGGAACATACGCTCGTTGCGGCTCTGCAAATCCTGCAAGAGCTTTTTGGCCTCAACACCATAAGTGGCAAGGTCGGAAGGGATGATGTCCATGTCATATCCTGCTCTGACCGCCTTTTTCTGTTCCTCGATTTTGGATTTATCCAGATCGGTGATTTTCCGCTTCACCGTCTTGATGGCCTTGATCTGATCCACCGACTGAATGTGCATACTCACAATGAGCGAGCTTTCCATATCCAGAAAATCAGCCAGCATCCGGTCATTCAACTCCGGCGCTAAAATCTGCAAAAAAGAAACCGCCCCGTATTTCTTGCCCATACGGAACTGCTTGCCGGTGCGGAACTCAAAGGAGCTGGGGGCGATAAAGTCCTTGGTGGACAGACCGCTGGTGGAGAGCCAGTCCCACTCAAACCGGAACGGCAGCTGCTCATCCATGTGGAAGATACCATGCAGCTGGGCAAGCCGCGCCTTTCCATCCAGCGTTTCCGCCGCTACGCCCAGCCGCTTGAAGTTATTGAGAATGTCGGTCTCAATGCGCTCCAAACGGGGCTTGGCCGCCTTGATGCTGTCCGCGTCAATGCCAAAGGTGAGATACTTGGTTTTGATTAGGCCGTTGTTGCCCTTTGCCAGCTGGTTTTGCAGCATGGTGGTGTACTCCACCCGGATACTGTCAAAATCATCCCTTTGAAGGGGGATGTTGATGGCGCGGGCAAAGGTTTCCTCCGATGCTGCAAGGTTCAAAAAAGACAGCTCAAACTGAATCGAGCTGTCGAAGTAGTTGAGAAAATCGCACCAGCCCTCGAAGATCGCGGTTTTATCCTCGTTCTGTGAAAGCTGATAATTGATGTCCTGAAATTGAATGGTTTTTGTGTAGTGACCGTCTGATACCCGGCAGATACCGTCCGGCCACATCCGTTCATAAGAGATGCTGTCCTGCGCGGATTTTTCCTTTTTGTCCGTGCGGTTGGCGCGGGCAATGGCAGCTTCAATCTGCTTTCTGTCGGCGCGGGACAGCTTTTTCTTTGTTTTGACCGGCTGCACAGCTTTTTCCTCGTTTTTTCCGAACAGCTGGTGCAGCCAGTTTTTGATTGCCGTAAACAATGTGTGACACCTCCTCGTCGAGATTTGCCTGCCGCTGCAACACGGCATAGAAGTTATTGGTGCGGTAGGGGCGCTGCCTGGGGCGGATCACCGTGACGCGAATGATATTGCCCACAATCTTTTCCAACGGCTGGCCATGCTTTTCGTACATCGCCAGCAGGAAGAAGGGCAGCATAACCAGCATCATACACATGGCAGCCACGCTGTTTCCCGCAGGCCCCCGGAGCAAAAAGAAAAGCGGTACGCCGATCAGCGCCCCGCCGCCGAAGCAGACCATCTGCCTCTTGGTTAAGTTGAACGCGACCTTGGTTTTGACTTTCGTAAGGTCCTTGGGTACGGGTACATAAGCCAATGTGGAAACCTCCTTCCGTTTTAGTGCGCCTGAAAGACTGATTTTGCGAGACTGCCGGTTTTGAACAGCGTAAAGCACAGCAGCACGGTGTAGCCCACGCAGCTCCAGATCGCCATGATGATGTCATCTTCCAGAGCGATGTTCTGCACCAGCACAGCATAAATTGCCACGCAGACGATGATGAGAAACGCCTGAAAGCCCAGCGCCAGCAGGGAGCGCAGATAGTTCTGGCCCATGCCGCCCCATTCCTTGCCCATCATGGCAGCCATAGGGATGGGCGCAACGGATGTCACAAGGTAAATTTCAATCATACGGCCATAAATCACGATGAAGATGCAGATATACAGCGCCCACATGGTAACGCCGATAAACATACTCTGGAACCAAAGCCCGAACAGCGGACCCAAATCCATTTCCATCAGCCGGGGTTCCATGTCCGTAAGGACAGAGGAAATATCAATGGCGGTATCCGAAGAAATGATGCCGGATGCCTGTGCCACCACACTCTGCGCCATATCGAACACGCCCATGACGATATTCCATGTATTCGTGACAAGGAGTATGGCTGTGGCTGACTTGAACACCCATTTGAAAATCATCCAGGTGTCCACATCATGCAGGTTGTTTTTGTCGGTAATCATCTGGATCAGTTCCAGCGTCATTACAATCGCCAGAATCACACCGGCGATGGGAACCATGATGGAGTTGGACAGATTCTCAATCATACTGAAAATGCCGCCGTTCCAGCCCTGCGGCGTTTGCCCAACCTGTACGGATATATCTCCGACCTGCTGGTTTACAGAATCGAACATCCCGGACAGGTTGCCCATAATGCCGCCTACCAGCATTTCTTTCAGCCAATTTGTCAGGGCTTCAAGTAAGAAATCCATACGGTGTCAACCTCCTTTCCGCCGCCCCCGCAAAACTGCGGGAACGGCAAGGATTTCATACGGAGACGCTTAGACAGAGAAAAGCCCGGAGAGCAGAGGTACAAGGACCATACCAACAACAGCTACACCAGCACCGGCCATGAGCTGCTTCATGCCCTGTGATTTTGCACCAGGGTTGTCGTTTCCGTAACCTTCCAGCAGGTTGATGACGCCCCAGATACCAAGACCGGCACCGAGCGCGATAACGAGGGTCTGAAGAACGGTGATTGCCTGTTCAAAAAATGCCATATAGTTTGTTAGCCGGAATCTGATTAAAAAATAGGTTTGTCATGTTTCATAGGCATACAAAAGCCGGAACAATCTGCCACCCGGTTTCCGGGGGCATGATTCCGGCTGTCCTCCTTTTTCATTATTTTTTCTTGCGATTGTCCGCTTTGTACGCCAATGGCCCCAAAAGGGCAGTTGCGGCGAATAGATAAGATCACTCCCTTCTAAAGCGGAACGAAATTAAGCGCCCTGAGTATCTACTTCGTACACGTCGCAGACCTCATTGGGCTTGAGTTTCAGCCGGGTGGACAGGAACGCTTCAATGTCAAAAGTGTTCTTGTCGCTTGCGTCGGCTGTGTATTTGAAATTGGGGTGCTTGGTAATGTCGTACTTATCCGAAAGGAAAGGCCGCACACCGCGCAGCTGAAGGATGCACTTGCCGCCGTCCATAACGGCCAGTTCATCCTGGCTCATCAGCTCTTTGCCGAGCTTTTGGTAGTTGAGAGAGTGGGAGATTTCCCGCCCACGGTTCTCGCCGGTGTTGTAGGTGTCGATGGTTTCCTTGCCCAGCACGGCAGCCAGCTCTTTGAGGGTAGTCGGCTCTTTACCGCCCAGGAAAATGGAGGTATCCATATTGCCGATGATGGTATCGGCATTGTCCTTGTAGATGGCTTTCAGTTGGCTTTGCGCCTGCAAGACCAGACAGGCGGAGATCTCACGGCTTCGGATGGTAGCCACCAGCTTTTCCAGTTTGGGAATCTGGCCGATGTTGGCGCACTCGTCGATAAGGCAGCGCACATGGATCGGTAGCCGCCCGCCGTACACATCGTCGGCTTTTTCGCAGAGCAGGTTGAATAACTGGGTGTAGCACATGGAAATGAGAAAGTTAAAACTGTCATCCGTATCGCTCATAATAAGGAACAGGGCAGTTTTCCGATCTCCCAGCGTATCCAGCTCCAGCTCATCGTAGGAAGTGACCTCCCTCAGCTCCGCAATATCGAACACAGCAAGGCGCGCACCGCAGCTAATCAGTATGCTTTTAGCTGTTTTGCCGGCGGCCTGCTTGTATTTTTTATATTGGCGGACGGCAAAATGATTAGGCTTTTCTGCTTCCAGTGCATCAAACATCAGGTCCACCGGGTTCTTGAACTCCTCGTCGTCCTCCCGGACTTCCATGGCGTTGATGAACTCAATGAGGGTGGAGAAGTTCTGTTCCTCCACCGGAGCCTCATAATGGATATACCCGATGAGGGCGCAGTACAAAAGCATTTCCGCCTTGACCCAGAAATCATCTCCAGCCTTGCCTTCTCCCTTGGTATTCGCTATTAAAGTCGTAACCAGCTTCAAAATGTCCTTTTCGCTGTGCAGATAGGCAAAAGGATTGTAGTGCATGGACTTTTTGAAGTTGATGGTATTGAGAACCTTAATACGATAAGGCTCATAGACCACTTTGCCATTTTTGTCCTTTACGGTCTCATAGACCGGATTGCCATGCCGGTCCTTTACCGGCTGATGATCCTTGCCCAGCTTGGGACGCATTTTCGGTGTACCGCGCTGGAGCATTTTGCCGCACTCCACCAAAATCGTACCTTTGGGGTCTGTCACCACATAGGAACTGTGCATCTGCATCAGGTTCGGCTTTAGCCAGAACCGGGTCTTACCGGAACCGGAGCCGCCGATGACCAGCACATTTTTGTTTCTGGCAGTCTTGGGGTCTTTCGGGCGGCTGTTCATGGTCAGGCTCTCGGTTTTCGTCAGAATCACATTGTTCTGGAATACCGGGTCCACATAAGGGGCAATGTCCTCGTGGGTTCCCCATCGGGCAGAACCATACTCCATGCCGTGGCGGTATTTCTTTGCATTTTTGCTTTTCAGATACACCGCCAGCCGCAGACCAGCGCCACAGCACAGGCCCACCAGTAAATCCAGCGGGTGCAGGCTGGGCCACCAGCTTGCCAGCGCCACCGGCAGCGTGGAGAAGAAGGAGAGCATTTTTGCTGAAGCGTCCGCGCCCTGTGCCATGCGCCATGCCTCCCCGAAGTTGGTGGCAAACAAGCCCATCAGGAGATACGGCAGGTTCAAAATCAGGAGCTTTTTGATGTCAAGCTGCTTTTTCATCGTTCCAGCTCCTTTCGCTTGGTGCGGTCCACCACGGCATTTTTGACCAGCTCTTTGAACTGGTTCAGCTTTGCCAGCACAGACGGACGCTCTGTTTTCTCTGCTTTTTTGACCTTTTTGCCGGTGTACTCGGTAAAGGCTGCTGTCAGCGCATCCGCATCACGACCTTTGAAAAAGATCAGGTACTTGGGTGGGGAGCTGCTGCGGTCTTTCTTCACTGCATAATCCACACCGTATTTCCGGGCGATCTTCTCAAACTCCTTGATGGAGGGATCGGTGATCTCGATATTGGAAACGCCCTGGTTCTGACCAATGAGCTGCTTGACCGTCTGCTTACCCTGGGGCTTCACAGGCGCGTCCCGGCTTCTCTGCTTATTCAGCTTCTTTTCCTTGCGATGGGCAAGGTATTTACAAATGGCAGCCTTAAACAGCCGCCCGGTGAACTTTGTGCCGTTGACTACCAGCGTCAAAGTCCTGTTTTCTACTTCTTCCTGCATGGGGTAACGCCTCCTTTCCACGAATTTTGCAGGGATGGTTCAAAAACTAAGGCGGGACCACCAACCGCCGCAGAAGATAGTTGGTCATCAGATCATCAGCAGGATACTGTCCCGCAGTTCAGCAAAATACAGTTTTCCCTGGGGCGTCACCAGCGTGTAGGAGCCGATATGCCCGTGGTTGCAGTAGTCTTTGACGCAAAACAGGCCGTCGTTGGAGGGCTTTGCGTAGGGCAGTACATTCCCGGATGCCGTGCGGTATACAAACCGCTGTTTCAGCAGAAACCGGACAAAGCGACGCTCCGGCACAACCAGCTCCTTGGCGGTGGTACGGAGGTTGGTGCTGTGCTTGAGGTCGATGAACAGGTCGTAAAAGGCGGCCTTGCCCTCCAACATGGCATTTTCCTCCCGCAGCGCCGCATTTTTCTCGCGCTCGGCCAGCAGGTCGGAACAGAGCTTCATCATGGCCTCCGGGGAAGTCGCCATCTCCCACAGCTTTTCCCTGGTGATGTAGGCCCCATGCTTTCGGATGGTGGGCAGCACCTCATCGAATACCCAGCGTTCAAACCGTTCCGCAGAGGGCAGCTTGCTGTGAGCAATCAGGCGGTACAGATTTCCCTCCGAGATAAACCGGGTTTGCTGGGTTCTGCCCACATTGTCGATGAGTGGGTAAAACGCCCACCCATCGGATGTGCAGTGCGTTTTCAATGCTTTGGCGGAATCTTTGTAGCCGAGTGCAGCTGTAACATCCAAACCGCAGAACAGATACTTGCCGTTCTCCTCGATGACGCGGATGTTGCCAAACTCCGGGTTTTTGAAAATTTCCATCTGGCTCATGTCGTAACCTCCTGTAAAAGTCGTTATAGGGCCTTGGAATAAAAAAAGCGGCCTTACCAGCCGCCTGCGTTCATATCGTGATTGACTTGTGACGTGTAGTGATTGCTCATGGTGGTGGGCGCATTGAACAGCACTGTCAGCAGGTACTGCTTCATGTTGCGGACCTCGGTGGTATTTTTCTGCAAGCTGTCCATGACAAACCGGATATGTTCGCTGTCCAGCTTCAAAAACCGGGAGCGCACCACCTCATGGGGGAAGTCGCTGCCTGCAATCCGGGTGGTTTTGCGTCTGGCACAGACGGTTTCCACCATCAGCTCCACGATCTCATCCAAATCCTCCCGATAGGTAGCAAACTCCCTGCACAGGTAGTCATACTCGATGTTCTCTAAAATCAATTCCCGATAATTTTCTATCTCGGAGACAGACATCGCATCCCTTCCTTTCCGTTCCGGCGGTCTTGCCGCCGCTGTTTCCCGGAAGGGAATGGAATCGGTACTTGATCCATGAGTAATTGATTTTTGAGTATTTGATTTCTCTATATTTAATTCTGCGGGCTTTTCCGTATCCGGTTTCTCCATATCCGGGTTTCCCGTATCTGGTGAAGCCGTATCCGGCTGGGGCGTATCCGGGTTCTTCGGCTGTGGTTGCTCGTAGATAACATACTCGGTATCACTGATCCGCCCCTGCTTGTCTCGCAGCTGATGGCGGACAATGTACCCGGCAGTTTCCAGCTCCCGCAGCGCGCCGCCGATAGCGTCCACGCCCTCTTTGCAGATGGCGGCAAGCCCTCTGGTGGTATAGTTCCAGTCCTCCGGTAAGGACAGCATCATGGAAAGCAGCCCCTTGGCTTTCAGGGACAGTTTCCCGTTGCGTAAATGGTGATTGCTCATCACGGTATAATCTCTGGTTCGTTCAATGCGAAATACGGCCATTGACCTCACTCCTTCCAAATTTCTCAGGGTATGAAAAAAGCCACAATCCTGTAAAAAGAATTGTGGCAGTCAGCTGTTTTGTTCACTTTTTTTGCGCCGGTAGGGGCGCTTGGGAATGGGCGGTTTGTCTAACAGGTCATTTCCCTGAGAGAATGGCAGAGTTTGCAGAACACAGTCAATCTCGCCGGATTCCATATCATGCTGGGAATGGCAATCCTCCCGGATTGCTTCCCGGATTTCCTTTACAGTACACATTTCAATCCTTTCCTTTCGCAGTAATGATTTGTTTATGAGTGGCGGCGGCGCTTGTCCGGCTTAAAATCGAGGATATGTCCCTCAATCACACGGGCATACCGCTTGATTTTGATTTCCCGATGCTGCTGGCTCAGGAGGGCGGCCTGATAGCCGTCCTCGGTCAAAAACAGCCGCATTTCATCACCGGGACTGCCATAGGCACAGGAACGCAGGACAGAAAATTCAATCATCCGGCGGGTGTTGTCCTGAAAACGCTCCACGGCAAGAATGTTATGTCCTTTCAGCTCACGGGCTGAAATATCCCTCATAGGCGGCTCCTTTCTCAGCGTTCATGTTGCTGTTGGCGTTTTTTCTGCCACTGTTCCAGCAGCTTGATAATGGTTTCCTGCATCCGCTGGGGCGTGTAGCTCTTGGGAAAATACTTCCGCAGGATGTCCGAGGTGAATGTCACCTTGTCCAGATCGCTTTTCTTTTCCTCTCCCATAATGGCCCGCATCACATCAATGGATAAATGCCCCTCCTGGCTGAACTTCTTGAGCCGCTGGGCTTGAGAAAGAGAAGGGGTAGCCTGTTCGCTGTCCATCGCGTCCAAAAGCTGGGTCTGTTCCTCTTTTTTCAGGAACGACAGCTCGTAGGCCGGATTGAGAGCGATTTTTCGTTCATCCACCATATCCAGCAGTTCGGGAATCAGTTCGGTCAGGCGGATGTAGCGGGAAATCTGGTTGCGGCTTTGGCCGACCTGTTCTGCCAAAATTTCTCTGGATTCCTTTCCATCGAAATTCCGCCCAAGTTGGGCGGAATTTTTAGAAGGTCTCCCAGCCTGCCGTTTCATAGCCTCCAGCTTCATCTTGTAGGCAAAGGCCCTTTCGCTGGGAAGCAGGCTTTCGCGCTGCAAGTTGCTATCCACCATAATGATGGTGGCAGCGTCATCGTCCAACTCCCGGACAATGACCGGCATGGTTTCTTTCTCAGCCAGTTCACTGGCCCTGTGCCGTCTGTGTCCGGCTACCAGTTCATAGCCGCCCTCCGGGTCAGGTCGTGCAATCGCCGGAACCAGCACACCATACTGCCGGATACTGTCCGCAGTTTCCATCATGGATTCATCATCCTTGACTTTGAACGGATGGTTCTTAAAAGGGTGCAGCTCAGACAAGGGAATTTCCAGCACCCGTTCCCGCTGTGCATCGGCACGGCTTTCCTCGGTGGAAAACAGGTCATCTACCGATGCCAGCTCTACTTTTTTCGCGCTGCTTTTCAAGTTTTGTCACCTCCTGCGTCAGATTTTTGTAGCTTTCAGCCACCTTGCCGCCGGGGTCATGGGCGAAAATGCTCTTGCCCTCGGCGCTGGTCTCCTTTGCTCGGACAGAATGGGGAATCTCGGTGCTGAACACCTTGATTTTGCTGCCGTAGGTTTCCCGCAGCAGGGCGGCAATCTCTTTGGCAAAGTTGGTGCGGTTATCCACCATCGTCAGCAGGATACCGTCAATCTGGAGCTTAGGGTTGATCTGCCGCTTCACCTTATTTACTGTTTGGAGCAGTTGTTCCAAACCCTTGGCGGGCAGATACTCCGCCTGAACGGGGATTATGACCCTGTTGGCGGCTGCCAGGGCATTGACCGTGAGCATACCCAGGGAGGGCTGACAATCAATCAGGATATGGGAATACTGTCCCTTGAGCGTGTCCAGATACTGCCGCAGGATAGTCTCTCGGCTCATGGCGTTCACCAGAGAAACCTCCATGCCGGAGAGCTGAATGTCCGCAGGCATCAGGTCAACACCCTCCGGGTGGTGCAGGATGCCCTCGCCGGGTTTGAGTGGTTCATCCATCAGAATACGGCCCATCGCGTCGGACAGGGTAAAGGGCAGCTTGTCCGGCTGAGGGTGGCCCAGGCTGATGGTCAGGCTGCCTTGCGGGTCTCCGTCGATCAGCAGGACTTTCTTTCCGGCCTGCGCCAGCCCGATTCCCAAGTTGGCACAGGTCGTTGTCTTGCCCACACCGCCTTTCTGGTTGGCAATGGCGATAATTTGTGTGTTCATAACAATCACCTCGTTTCTGAAATGAAAAAAGGGAGAATGTGACGTAAATCAACATTCTCCCTGAGAAACGATATGCGATTGTATTGCTGCTTGTCTTATTTGTGTTCAGCTTTCAGGGAGCCATCCCGCCGCAAACCCGCATGAATACTGGATTTCTGCTTGTTTGCCTTTCCCTTTCCCGAATAACCTCTGTTCAACGAGTGGTTTGTGCGGGACACCAGCCGGAAAATTCGGGCGGTGCAGCGGGCCAAGGCCCAGCGCGGAGAGCGACTGGGGACACGGGCGCCCTACGGCTACCGAAAAGACGAGAACGTCAAGGGCAAACTCATCGTGGATGAGGAGGCTGCCGCTGTGGTGCGGCGTATCTTCGCCCTCTGCGCTGCAGGGAACGGCCCCAGCCAGATTGCCCGCCTCCTGCGGCAGGAAAAGGTACTGTGTCCTGCCATGTACGCCTACGAGCGGTTTGGCAGCAGGCACATGGGCCTCTCACTGGACAAGCCCTACAACTGGGAAAAAAGCACCGTCGCACATATGTTGGAGAGTGAGTTGTACATTGGCAACACCCTCAACATGAAGTACAGCACAAAATCCTACAAGGACAAGCGTAAAATAGAGCATCCGCGGGAGGAATGCATGGTTATTGAGGGCAGCCATGAGCCCATCATTGACCGGGAGACGTGGGATATCGTCCAGCGGGTACGGCAAAACAGGAGGCGTCCCACAAAGATAGAGGAACTCAACAAGTATTCCGGCCTCGTCATCTGTGCCGACTGCGGCTCCACCATGGTCCTGCACCGTGCCCACACCATGTCCGCCTCCTACAACCACTTTACCTGCCGTACCTATAAGAAAGCCGGGACTGATGCCTGCACGGCCCACTACATCCGGGAATGCATCCTGGACGAGATTGTGCTGGAAGATATCCGCAGGGTGACGGCCATGGCGCGGAAGCATACGCAGGAGTTCGCCGCCTATATCTGTGACCGGCAGTCTGCTGAACTACGGCGGGAGATCCACAGGCTGGAGTTGGAACTCTCAGGGATGAAAAAGCGCGAGGCGGAACTGGATGCCATCTTCAAGCGGCTGTATGAGGACTCGGTGTTGGGGCGCATCACCATGGAGCAGTTCCAGACACTCTCCGCCAGTTATGTGGCGGAGAGGGAACGGTTGAAAACCTCTATCCCGCAAAAGGAGCGGGAGGTCGCCAAACTAAAGGCCACGGTTTCTGGCGCAGATAACTTCATCGCCAAGGCAAAACGCTACACCGACATCCGGGAACTGACGCCGGAGCTGCTGCGGCTGTTCATTGAGAAAATCGTGGTGCATGAGAAGGACGTGAAGTGGTCCAAACACGCCAGCCAAACGGTGGAAATCCACTACACGGATATTGGCGCGGTTGGAAACATGGATATCTCGAAAAGTGCGTAAAAGAACAGGCAGGTGCTGCCGATGCATCACCTGCCTATCCTTAGATTTTGTAGTTGTCCTTGTGAGGACACGCCTAATGGATGTCCTCCTTACCGCTCCTTATAGTGCCACGCAGAAAGCGCTCTTCGACCGGCTTTCGGAGATTATTGTCTCCAATCTGGCGGATGTGGGGGTGAAGTGCACTATTGATGACCAGCACCAGTCCGATACGGATACCTACCGTTCCTTTATCTACAGCGGCGAGTATGAAATTACACTGGGCAGCACTTCGTCTGGTGTGGCGGCCTATGAGACCGTATTTTACTACTATGTGGACAAGGGGTATGGAAACGCCTGGGGTACCTACAGCGAACCGGAGTTTGTGCAGACCTATCTAGACATGATGAACTCGCCTGATTATGAGACCTACAACGAACGGGTGAAGGCACTGCAAGAAATGGCGGCGGAGAATGTCATTGGAATGCCGCTAGCGTGGGACAAGTGCTATTTCCCCTATCGCACCGACCGGTTTGAGGGCTGGGTTAACTATCCGGGCTGGGGCGCCATCAATAACAGCACCTGGTACACCTTGCGGCCCATTGACTGACGAAGAAAGGACGGTAGATAGTAATGAAGAAGCGGCTTTTGGCGCTGCTTCTGGCGGGCGCCATGGCTCTGAGCGCCGCCGGCTGCGGAGCCTCCACCGAAGAAAAACCGGCCCCTGAGACCAATCCCACCCAGACCCAGGCGGCCTCCGATGTGGTGGAGGAGCTGAAAATCGGCATCTGCAAGGAGGTCACGCCCAGAAGCCTGGCGTCAGAGAGCGGTTCGTTCGGCCGGATGAACTACAATGCCTTCTGCGCCGGAACCTGGCTGACCCGGGATGAAAACAACGAGATACAGCCAAACCTAATGACCTCCTGGGAGATACTGGACGGCGGAAACATCATCCGCGCCACCTTTGCCACTGACCAGGGCATCACCTGGCACGACGGCGAACCGTTCACCATCGACGACGTTATCTTCACGGTGGAGCTGATGAACGATGAGCTCAACTCGGGCTATCTCTCCAAGATCACTTCCGTGGAGAAGATTGACGAAACCACTGTGGATTTCCATGTGGCAGACGGGGCAGCGTATTTCACCCTGGGAAACTCCGCTGTCTTCGTACGCACGTATCCCAAACATATCTGGGAGAATATCGAGGATCCCGCCAGCTACACCGGCGAGGATGCGACCATCGGCTGCGGCCCCTATAAGCTGGTAAATGTGGACGAGGATGCCCAGACCATGCACTATGAGGCGGTGGGGGAGACTTATATGGACCGGGAACTCACAGTCCGCAGCGTGACGGTCCGCAGCTACGACACGCAGGATGCGCTGGTTATGGCCCTGCGCAACGGGGAGATCGACGCCATGTATGACTACTCCAATCCTATTCCGCCCACCATGCTGCCGTCTATCACTGGCGTGGAGGGAGTCGATCCCGGCAAGGGAATGAACATGGGACTCTTTGAGATCCTGTTCGGCTTCAACAAGCAGCCCACCGACAATTTGGAGTTCCGCCGGGCCGTGCGCTATGCGTTGAACTATGAGCTGCTGGCCACCACCATCGGCGGAGAGGACGGCCAGATCCCCAGCGAAGGTATCATTTCCCCGGCGGGCATTGCCTACGACGACAGCCTGCCCCAGCTGGCCCAGGATCAGGAACAGGCCAAGGCCATCCTGGAGGCCGCCGGTTATGTGGACGTAGACGGCGACGGCTGGCGGGAGATGCCGGACGGAAGCCCCATGGACGTGCTGGTTACCCCGCAGTACAATGCCACCAAGGCCGCGCTCTACCAGCGTATCGCGGAGATCATCGTGACCAACCTGGGTGAGGTGGGTGTCAAGTGTACGCTGGATGAGGAGAGCATCCGAAATTCCGACCATGAGCAGCAGATCCGAAACGACGGAGCGTATGAGATCTACATCTGCTATGCTACCCAGGGCGTGTCCTTTTACAAGACACCCTTCCTGTATATGTTTGACGACGATCTAAGCATGTGGGGTACCTGCGACCTGGAGAGCTTTGACACCGCCTACAACAACATGCTCAACGCCCAGGGGCCGGAGGACTACGCTGAGTATGTCAAGGAACTCCAGCACATCGCCTCGGAGGAAGTCATCGGCATCGCCCTGTGCTGGGACACCGCCTACTATCCCTACCGCACCGATAAGTACGAGGGCTGGATCAATTACCCCGGCTGGGGTGTGATCAACTGCGAGACCTGGTACAATCTCAGGCCCATTTCCTGACGGCCTTCTCAGCGCGGGGGCACCAAATGTGCCCCCGCGTGTCTATAACTGAAAAGGAGGGGCGATCCCTTGCGATTTTCTTTCCTTGGCAAACGGCTGCTGGAGGCCGTGTTCATCGTCTTTTGTATCATCACGATCAATTTTGTTCTGGTCCGCTTTATGCCGGGGGATCCGGTGGTCCATATCATCGGGGAGGACGAGTATCTGCGCCTGGAAGCCGAGGCGCCGGAGGTCATTGAGGAGGTCCGGCGGGAGTACGGGCTGGACAAGCCTATCCCGGTTCAATATGTGACCTACCTCAATAAGACTCTCCGCCTGGACTTCGGCAATTCCTACCGCACCAAACTGCCTGTGCTGGAGACCGTGGCCTTTCGGATGCGCTGGACACTGCTGCTCACGATCCCGGCCATCGTGCTCTCCGCGCTGGCGGGCGGCACGCTCGGACTGCGGGCCGGCTGGAAAAAGGGGGGGCATCTGGACACCATCATCTCTCCCATCATGCTCTTCCTCAACACAATCCCGACCAACTGTATGGCGATCCTCGTCCTGATGACCTTCGCCTTCCAACTGGGCCTTTTTCCTATCAGCGGTATCACTTCCGGCGGACTCTCTGGACTGACGAAGGCCCTAGATATCCTGTGGCATATGACTCTGCCCTTGATGATCTTGGTGGTTCTCCGCACTTCCTCCTACTATATGCTCATGAAGAGTACGGTACAGAGCATCCGGGACGAGGAATATATCACGGTGGCCAGGAGCAAGGGTTTCACCCAGGGCCAGGTTCTCCGGCGGCATGTGCTGAAAAATGCCCTCTGTCCTTATCTCACCTCCGTCTGTATGCAGTTCGGCCATATCCTGGGAGGCTCTATGCTGGTAGAGGTCGTTTTTTCCTGGAAGGGCATGGGGACATTGATCTACGACTCGGTCAATACCAAGGACTTCCCTATGCTCCAGACGTGCTTCCTGTTCATCGGCATTTGTGTCGTACTCTTCAATCTGCTGGCTGATATCCTCAATATGTGCATCGACCCCAGGATCCGGGAGGAGGGACACCATGCTTAAAAAGTGCAACGGCCGGGTGATCGCGGGAGTGGTCATTCTGGGCATGGTGCTGCTGGTGGCCATACTGGCCCCTGTTTTGGCACCCCACGACCCCTACGAGCTGGGGATCCCCTACCTTCGGCCCTCGGCAGAGCATCCCCTGGGCACCAATGACATTGGTCAGGACATTCTCAGCGAGCTTATTTACGGTACCCGCATTTCCTTGCTGATTGGTGTAGTCTCCGCTTTAGCGGTAACAATTGTGGGCACAGCCTTGGGTATCCTTTCAGGGTATCTGGGTGGATTGGTAGATCGGGTCATCATGCAAGCCACAAATGTGGCGATGGCGCTGCCCTCGCTGCCCCTGACAATTATCCTTGTGGCTTTCCTGGATGCCAGTGTATGGAACATCATTCTTGCAATCTGTATCACCGCTTGGACCTCTACGGCGCGCATTATCCGCAGCCGGGTACAGCAACTCAAGATCCTGCCTTTTATTCAGATCGAGCGCACTATGGGAGCCGGTGGGTTCTATATTATGGCGAGGCATCTTCTGCCCAATCTTGGAGAGATCGTCTTTATTCGGGCTGTTTTATCTGTGGGTAGCGCTATGCTGACAGAGGCCAGCCTCAGTTTTCTGGGCTTGGGTGTGATCGGGCAGAAGAGTTGGGGCGGCATCCTGCACTATGCCTTTTTCCGCAATGGGATCATCAACGGGGCCTACTGGTGGTACGTGCCCCCCATTCTCTGTATATCCGTCTCCGTGCTTGGGTTTATGCTGTTAAGCTATTACGGCGAGGGCCCCGTACGTATAAGAGGCAGAAAGGAGGAAGTTAATGCTGGAAATTGAGGGAGTCTCCATCCGCTTCGGAGACAACCCTGAGGCGGTGAGTGATACGACATTTACGGTATATGACGGCGATCGTCTGGCAGTGGTGGGGGAAACGGGGAGCGGAAAGAGCGTCCTGCTGCTTGCCGCACTGGGGTTGCTGCCCACCTCAGCACGGATCACCGGTTCTATCCGACTCAACGGCCGGGAACTGCTGGGCTGCCGGGAGCAGGAACTCAACCGAATCCGCGGGAAGGAGATCGCCTATATCCCCCAAGGCAGCGGAAATGGGCTCAACCCCCTTTTTACTGTGGGGCATCAGCTTTGCGAAACTATCCGCAAGCACCAACGCTGTACCCGGAGGGAGGCGCTGATTCAGGCTGCCATGTTGCTGGAATCTTTTGGACTGGAACAAAGTGAGGCCCTGTGCCGCAGCTATCCCTTCCAACTCTCTGGCGGTATGCGCCAGCGGGTGCTGATCGCCATGGGCATAGCTGCTGGGGCGGGACTTGTTTTGGCAGATGAGCCTACCAAAGGCCTGGATCGCCACCGCATCGCTCTGGTAGAGGATGCCTTTCAGAGATTGGGAGAGCGCACGCTGCTCTGTGTCACTCATGATCTCCACTTCGCACAGACTATTTCGTCCCGTGTGGTAGTCATGTATGCCTCCCAACAGATTGAGAGCGGTGACAGTACTTCTTTCTTTGGCGAACCTCTACACCCGTATTCTAGAGCTATGCTGGACGCTCTTCCAGAGAATGGTCTACAGGCAAATATGGGGTTTGCACCACCCAGGAAGGATACCATTGCCCAGAGTGCATGCCATTTTTATGACCGTTGCGTATGGAGAACGGAGCAGTGTAGAAAGGCACCGCCACTGATTGAAGTGGATGAGCGGGCTGTGAGGTGTTGGAAGTATGCTCATTGAGGCGATAAAGGTATCCAAACGCTATTTCGCACGAGGACCCATGATCGTGGAGGACATTTCTTTTACGGTTGACCGAGGAGAAACACTGGCTGTTTTTGGAGACAGCGGCAGCGGAAAATCTACCATTGGTCAGATTTTGGCAGGACTCTTCCCTGTTACCACGGGAGAAGTGCGGTTGGATGGAGAAAAGCTGACCTACCCCTACCGAGGCAAACCCCGCAAAAGGATCCAAATCCTTTTTCAACACCCGGAGGTGGCCTTTGACCCCAAGATGAAACTGGCGGACAGCATGAAGGAGCCGTACCTATTCTTAAAGATGCCCTACTCTCGGAAAACTTTGTGCGGCTATCTGGAGCGGTATGGCATCTATGATGAGCATTTGGAGCGCCGACCAGCGGAGCTCAGCGGCGGTGAGCTTCAACGTTTGGCATTGGCCCGTGCCATGCTTCTGGAACCCTCTTTCCTGGTGCTGGACGAGCCGACCTCTATGCTTGATGTCATCTCACAGGCCCAGATCATCCATTTACTGCAGGAAATCCAGCGGGAAAAGGGACTTGGGTACCTGTTTATATCCCATGACATGGCTCTCTGCAAGCATTTTTGTACAAAGATCCTTCACCTGTCAGGAAGGAAGCTGTGGCCGGCAGAAGAGGGAGCAGATGTGCCGGAACAGTGCCGGCTCTAAGAGGAGAAAATGATGGCCAGAGAAAAGATCAAGCATCCCCCGTATCTAACACCGCAAGAAGTGTGTTATTATCAACAGGTGGTGGAGAGCCTGGCAAAAGAGGGAGTTTCGGAAGCATATCTCCGGCAGGAATATCGGGATTATGCGCCAGATAAGCCGTTGGGGCGGGCAATTTGCGAAAGCTATTCCATCCAGGAGTTGGCGGCGATTCTAACTGAAAGAGCAAAAGAATTGGGCCGTACGCCCACACAGCAGGATATTTTTCCGCTCTACCGGGCGTATCTGAAGCGCCGATTTGGAACCTGGCCCGCCGCGCTCCGGGCGGCGGGGTTGCGGTACGGCATGGAGAAACAGTCAGTAACAGCAGACTGGATGGCGGTGCTCACACAACAGCCGGAGGCAGGCTGGGCACTTCTGGCGTTGTCAGAGCGATGGGTGACTTGCGGGGTACCGCCGCTTCGGCGTGAGATACCAGAAGCGGAGCTGCTCCGCACCCATTTTGGTGCCTGGAATCAGGTCCTGATGGCTGCGAAAACCTTAGACCAATGGCTGGAAGCCCACCCGCTCCACACAGAGCCCCCGGAACCCGAACAGATAAAAGAGCTGGAGGGACTCGCAGGACGCTTGGGACGTACCCCGCTGCGGGAAGAGGTTCCGGAACCACTGCGGCTGACACTCCGCACAGGCTGGCGAAGCTGGGGAAGTATTCTGGAGGCTGCTGGCCTAACACCATTGTCGGGAGATGAAGAGGTGCGGGCAAAGTGGGAGTACCAGCAGCGAATATGTGCTGGGAGCTGTGTACTTACCTTGATACAGGCGCCGACCGCCAAACAGAGCAAATTGCTGGCGCGCCTGGAGGAGATCTGCCGTAGACTGGGCCGCTCTCCGCTCCGGGACGAGCTCTCTCCGTCACTGCGAAATGAGCTGTCGGAAAACTTCGGCTCACTGCGGAATGCGCTCTTTCAACTGGGCAGGGCGCCGCTCACAGGCTCGGAAGCACAGAGGCTCCGCATCAAATTAAGAAAATCAGGCAGCAATAAAGCATCCCACACTTGACAGCACAACAGGAAACTGCTATGCTGATTACAATAAGTAAATACAGGAATGTCATAAGGTGGCGCCGCAGGGCGTCTGAAACGGCAAGCCGGTGAAATTCCGGCGCAGTCTTATCTCTACTGTGTGCGGCTTGGAGCCGTGAGCCAGGAATGTCGACCTTGTGGCGGACAAGAGCATCAAGGTGGAATGCTTTGTCGGTATCTCGTCTTTTTTGAAGGTTCAGAAAAGGCTTTGGTTGGTTTACCCTTTAAAGCGGAGATATCGGCACTGCGTCCACCTTTTGCATGGGTAATCCGGCGGAAAGTGGTCCGCCGGATTTTTTAAAAAGAAAAACACCGGGGGGCTTTGTTTTCGCGCATTTTTTGACGAAAAAGCGATTTTTGATAACTATTTATTGACTTAAGAACTCTGCGGTGCTATAATCTGATGCAGATAAGAACGACCTCTCCCATATGTATCAGAGCTTTCTCGTTCCGGCAGGAAATGCCCAAAACTGAATACTGCATCCGGCTTTTGTGGCAAATGCGCGACCCGGCTCCGGAACACCGGAGCGGACACGCATCCTTGTTCGGCTGAACAAGGGAATCAGGTGTAATTCCTGGACATGTTTTGCGGCAGGAACCGCGGCGAAAGCTGCGGGGACGCGCAATTCAATAGCTGTGATTGTGGAGTATATCCGTTTTCTGCGAAAGCAGGTCACTGGCGGTCGTAATGGCTTAGCTGGGAAGGCGGCGGGTATGCAAGGGCGGTCAATATGGCCGTCGGGACACATCAGTCAGAAGACCTACTAAGAGCTCAATCCCGGGTTTCGGGACTGCTCTGACAAAAAACGCCAGATGAGAGGTGTGCACGGGATCAGTGTACCCTTTCACCCCCTGAAAAGGAGCAAAAGCGGACGTATGATGATACGTCCGCTTTTTTCTTCCATACCATTGGGGATAAAGACGGACGCATTTTATGCGCCTGTCTTTTTTTGTTTGGTGCCGGAGGGAACCGCTCTGTACCTGTATCTGGAGGGACTGCCCGTGGAGAATAAAACATTCCAAGAAGGCCGGTCATTTAACCGAAAGGTCATAGGACGAACCAAAGAGGCCTTGCGGGCTCTGAACATACAGTTTGCACAGGAACATGCCGAGGACAGTAACGATATGCTGCTGGAGTACGTCCGACAGGAGGCGGTCCGCTTTGGATTTACGCCCAACGCCGGCGAGATCATCGGCGGGGCCTACATCTCCTCCCGTTTTGGCGGTTGGAAACATGTGATCGCGGCGGCGGGGCTGCCTTCTCCGAAGCGGCAGAGGCCCATCACCAGCCGGAAGATCTTTCAAGACGAGTTTGAGCGGCAGACGCAGCTCTACGCCCGGGAGCTCCGTGATCAGGAGGCAGAAGAGCATCCGGAGAAGGCAGGAAAACCATAAAGAGAAGGAGGGGAACCCCTCCTTCCGGCATAGGGTTCCCCTATGCCGATTCCTTTCCCAGATTCCAACGGGCCTTTGCCCGTCTCATATGGCCGGTTTGCGGCCGACAACTGAATACCCAGCACCGAAAGCGATATTCCGTGAGCGGAGTAGGCCAGGACGCCGGGAGACCGGCCGAGCCACCAACGGCGGAGAGACGTGGAGCAATGCGGGGCGGCAACTGCACAGGAACGGTATTGGTGTCTGGCGGGAAGGAATGGATCAAGTGTGGAAGGGCCACCGGTACGGCGGCCTCTGCGCTTTGTGACAGGAGCGCGGCGGCGGCCGCATTGGCGGCTGGACACGGATTTGAACCATTGAGGTTTCTCTATCGACCGGCGGAGGGAGGAGGCGAAGGGCAGACAGGGAAACACGAGAGAACATGCGGGATCCTAAACCAGCGGGATATTTTTAAGGAGGTTTTGGGTATGAAAACGAGAAAATTCACAGCCATGCTGCTGGCCCTGACGATGGCATTCAGCTTGCTGTCGGTCAGTGCGGGAGCGGTGATGGACAATGACCATGACCGTATCAGCGTGGATACCGCCGGCGCCCTGTCGGTGGTGTGGGATAGTGAAAACGTAAATTCCAATGATTATCACACGGGAGATATCGTGTCGAGTGAGGACGGCTACTATCCCTCCGGCTTCTACCTCTATGTAGACAGCGCCGAGGACAACGGAATCACCATTACTGGCGGCACCCTGTCCGCGCCTGTGGAGGAAACGGAGGGTGGCACCAAGTATTTGGTGACCAACAGCAGCGGGGGCAGCATTGTGATCAAACTGGAAAATGCGGCCCAGAGCAACAATGTCTATACGCTGAGCTTTGATGCGCCGGAGGGGCAGCTGGCCGGCGGCGCCATCACTGGAGTCCTGCAGGGCTATCTGCCGCTGGGCCAGTATGCCCGTGGTACGATGTGGGGCAGCCCTTATACTGACGGCGGCACGACGGATGGCAGCACTCCCAAGATCCTGGGCGGGTTTTCTTCTACCGGCGTCTCCCTGGGCGCCGGCGGCGGCTACGTCCAGTATGCCCTGCGGGACAGCGAAGGAAACCAGGCCTATATCGAGGATGACCCCAGCAATCCCTATGGCGTGGACTTCATCGTCTACGGCAACGCCTTCAACGGCAACCCTGAGGCGGCCTCTGTCCAGGTCTCCGAAGATGGAAAGACCTGGTATGAGCTGGCCGGAAGCTTGTACTATGACCCCAATACGCTTCGCGATGTGAACATCACCTATACCCTGAGCGGGAGCGATATTCAGTACAGCATCACGGATCCGAACGGGCGCAATCCCGGCGTTTCCTTCCCACTCACCGGGACGTTCAAGGCTGGCGCCGCTGCGTGGTTCCCCACCACGGCGAACTACGGCGGCGTGTGGAAGACGTCCGCCGTCTCCAGCGATCAGACCGTCGGCGCTTCCGCCTTTAACGGCGCCAGCGTGACTTATACCGGCGTTACACTGGTGAAGGACACGGACACCACTGCGGACTATCAATTTGGCTATGCGGATGTCCATATCAATGGCGGCAATTATGGCACCGCGATCAATCCCTACACCGCCGCGGCCACCACGCAGGGCGGGGATGGCTTCGACATTGCGTGGGCGGTAAAGCCGGACGGTACGCCTGCGGGGCTTACAAGCATCAGCTATATCCGGGTATATACATCCGCACTGATGAGCAGCACGGATAACACCACCATCCCCACACCCGGTATCTTCGGTGAGACCTCCGCTGAGGTTTGCGGCATCTACACGGTGACGGGGACTGGGACAGGGACCTCTGCGATACCCTCTGTTTTGATTGATGGTAATCAGGACCTTGCTGGATTGGTGGATATGGGTGGAACAGTGACCAAAGTTGGAAGTGTGACTGTTTACGATATTTCTGCTACTGGAGCGATGAGCGCGGGAAGCGTAGTCACCGCAACCGTAGACAGCG
Organism: Intestinimonas sp. HCP28S3_D6; assembly: GCF_052065695.1. Lineage (NCBI taxonomy): Bacteria > Bacillati > Bacillota > Clostridia > Eubacteriales > Intestinimonas > Intestinimonas sp. HCP28S3_D6. The sequence continues at coordinate 21,776 of NZ_JBQHTM010000012.1, read as the reverse complement.
GGAATTTGTATATAAATGAGTCTACTTCTGGCAGTTATACGATTCCTACTGGCACGAATTGTGTTCGGATTATCTCTCAAAATGGTACAGCGTCTCCGAACATCATTCTGATTAGATTCTGAAAAGAATCCCCGGGAGCAAGTATTCGCTTGCTCCCGGGGGATTCTTTTCGATTTTAAGAACATGATGAAGAAAATGAGAACTTTTATAGCATTGCTGTGCATAATGGGAATGTGCATCTCCTGGATACCAACAGGGGTACTAGCGGTTGGAGATCAAGATAATGAAGCAGTTGTTAATATAGTTTATACCATCGGAGAGGCTGCAGAAACCCATGTTGCAGAATTGTCGCTGATTGGAACAACCAAGATAGGACCTAATAGTGGTAATGCCTATTTAGCTGCATTGCCAGAAGGGGCAAAGGTTCAGTCCTATACGTGGAATTCCAAGGTCGGAGCGGTTCTGTTACTGAGTAAAGGAGGTGCGCGGACTGGCATTGCGTCAAGCACGGCGTATGACCATGGTGCGATTATAGCGGATACTTCTAATTATTTACAAAATGGAGAATTTCAAGGGGTAGATGGTAAAGCTGCCATTGCTGCTCAGGGATGGAACACATTAGATGACAATGCGAAAGCAGCTATCCCCCTCACAGGGGTTTCAGGATTCATTCTGCTTACTGCGAAGCCGCGAGCAATCGTCTATGTCCAAATTCCCACTGCGGAAGTGAATACCGAAAGCTTACAGGCATTAGTGGAGTCCGTTCCAACAGATGGATACCATACAAAAAATGATCGCTGGAATGGAAAAAACTACAGCAACCAAGGCTTCTGGCTGGATATGCAGTCTGCGTATCAACAAGCCACTGAACTCTTAAACGGTGGTCAGTCTGCCACGCAGAGTGCGATTGATGATGCGGCAGAGGAACTGGAAAAAGCCATCGCCAACCTGATCCCCACCACCCAGGTCAACGCCACTGTCCTGTATGAAGCCATCCAGGAGGTGGAAAGCCGAGGGTACCGGCAGGAGGACTATACGCCGGAGACCTGGACTGCGTATAGGACAGTCTATGAGAAGGGCAAAGCTTACCTCGCTTCCCTCTATGACCAGGATGGGAACCCCACAATGGAGAACAAGGCTGAGCATCAGGACACTGTGGAGCAGTACGCGGAGGAGTTGCTGGCTGCCGCCGGCGATCTGGACGCTGTTTACACCGGCGACGATCAGGTGACCAGCGCGTCGATCTATCGGCAGTCGCTTGCCGGTATGCTCGCTCAGTTCGCGGGCGCTTTGGAACATGAGAGCGACTATACAAAGGAGAGCTTTACCGCGTTCCAGACGGCCTACCAGGAAGCCCAATCCTACTATCAGCAGCACGGTCCGATAGGGACGTCGGTGTCCGATTCTGTCCTGAATGGATATCAGAGACATGCGGCGGCGCTGTGGTCGGCCTACTACGAGGGGCTGGAGAGCGCGAAGGAAACAATTTCTGTCTCCCTCCGCGTGGCCGACAGCCAGGTTGCCTACGACCTCGCCAGCCCGGACGGAGCGAAGCTGGGACTCCCGCCCTCGGAAGGCATCTATGAGAACCCTGACGTCTCCCTGAGCGGTGCGGGCCGCACCGTTGCCGGACTGGTCGCGTCAGCCGGGCTCCAGCTGCAGGTGAAATACAGTTCCATGACATACCGAGCAACCAATGTCGCGGTCTTCGTCAACGGCATTCAGCTCCGGGATGCCGGATTAAATCCGACACTGCTCCACGGAGTGGCCGTAGCTCGAGAGAAGTGGGGCGACATAAAGCTCCGGGACGGCGATAAAGTTGTGATCCTGTTCGCCCCCACTCCCATGGACAGGGAATACAGCGCCATGGGCGAAACGGCGTATGTCAACACGACAGACTTCTGGGGCCTGCTGTCGTTTGAAGACCATGCGAAGACCGTGGCAGAGGGCGAGGCGCTTACGCTGAAGGTGACCCGAACTGGAGGCTGGGTGGGAAGCTACGACGGCCGCTCTGCGCCGTTCAACGGCGCCCGCCTGCTGGCAGTGAAGCTGGATGAGAGTGGAGCGCCGTCCGGGGAGTACCAGCTTCTGGAGGGGAGCACCGACGCAAGCGGGACGGTGACCACGCATCTCAATGAGGCGGGCCAATATGTGCTGGTTGCGGCGAATCCGGAATCCGTGGTATTTGACCGGACGGCCAGCGGCGCCCAGTACCAGTACGCATCGCTGAACGCGCCCGCCCGGACCACAGTGACGGTCACCCCTCTGAATGAGGAAGAACTTGCGGCGGCGAAGGAAGCGCGCAAGAGCCGTCTGGCTGCGGCGCTGGCCGGATGCAACGCCACTGAGTTGGGAGAAGCCGTCTACGCCCAGGTCAAGGCGGCCCATGATGCGGGAGTGCAGGCCATCGAGAACGCGACAAGCCTTAAAGCGGCCGAAGACGCGCTCTCAAATGCGCTGACCCAAATCAAGAGCCTGGTGGAGAACGCGGAGAAATCCAATAAGGAATCTGTCTCTGCCATGCGGAAATACCTGGCGAAGCTCCCAACAGTGGCACAGATCGGGGAGGGACTCTTCCTGCAGAGCGACATCTCCACCATGCAGAAGGCGAGTTCCCACTATGCCGGGATGACCGGCTACCAGAAATCACAGCTCACCGGCCAGGAACAGGCACAGTGGGAGGCTCTGGTAAAAGCCTATGGCAAGGACGGAAGCAGCCTGCCGAAAAAGACCTTTACGCTGACCTTTGAGTTCATTGGGCAGGAGGGATCCAGTGACCCATTCAAGAGCTTTTTGGCCCATAAAAACAGCGGCTTTCGATATGCGAACTCCCTTGAACTCTCGCCCAATGATGAGTGGTGGGTATATATCCGTACGGAAACCGGCGCTGCATTGAATGAACTGGACTATGAGATCTATCGTGTGGAGTCCACGGGGGCGACACTGAGCGAATTGAGGCTGGATAGGCCCCCAACCGATCCGAAAGGCGGATACGACAGGGGTTGGGAAGGGGTTGCCCCCTTCTACTTCGCTGACTCCACCACAGCGCTCATGCCGAGGAACGATGTGACGGTCACATTTCATATCCGAGGCAAAACATCGGTGGAAAGTCTGCGCAGCAGTGCGCTGGATCAACTGTCAGAGGCGTTCAAGGGCTATAAGCGGTCTGATTACAGCGATACAAACTGGAAGACACTGACATCTGCGTATGACGAGGGCGTGTCCAAGATCAATGCGGCGGAGAACGCCGAAGCAATAAAAACAGCCTTGAGCGATGCCCTCAATGCGATGAAAGCCGTTGAGACGCGCGTTTCCAGCGGAAATCTCGGCAGCGTGCATGTGACCGTTGAGAACACTACTTACGCAGCCGGCGGCTTCTACCAAAACGGCGGGGCCTTTGTGGAGGCGGACATCACGCTTGACAGCGATACCACCATGATGACCGCCATTTTGAAGGCCCTGTCTGAGAACGGCTATGGCTGGAACAACGGGAAAGACACAAATGTCACCTACATCGAAAATGTCTACTATGACAGCAACAGTAATGGCCAGTGGGACAGCGGAGAAACGAAGCTGGCGGCATTTGACGGGAGTGTGAGCTCCGGCTGGATGGGCGTGCTCAACGATTGGTTTACCAACGAGGGATTTGCTTCTTATGCTGTCTCGAATGTGAAGCGCGACTACCGCCTGGTCGATGGTGACGAGATCCGGATGATGTTCACGATGTCCGGGTATGGAAATGATCTGGGTGGAACCTGGGGCAACGGGGACACCAGCCTCAAGGAGCTGGAGGTCACCGGAGGCACCCTGTCTCCGGCTTTCGACGGGGAGACTGCCAGCTATGCCCTGACTCTGGACGGCAGCGCCGTGTCGGTCACACCCACAGCGTCCAACAAAAACTTCCTGGTCAAAGTATTTATCAACAGTAAGACCACGGCCAACAATGTGGAGTACTACCGCCGTGGAGAAAATCTGCCGGTCCAGCCGGGCGACATCATTTATATCGGTGTGGGCGAATACGCCTGGCCGTCCATGAACAACCAGTCCGGCAACACGCTCCGTTATACCGGTACCTGGTACAGCATCCAGGTTTACGAGAGCGGGGCGGACGGCATCCAGGCCCGGATCGACGCCCTGCCCAGCAAGTCGCAGATTACCTACAGCAGCTATCAGACCTACCAGCAGACCGTCGAGGCCCTGCAGGAGGATTACGATGCCCTGGCGGACACGACAGGGATTGACGCCACAAAGCTGACGGAGGCCATCGCGCAGATCCAGGCATTTGCGGCCGTTGACAGGGTCAAGGCTCAAATCGCCGTCCTGCCGGACGCGGCGGCAATCCAGGCAAATCCGTCGGCATACCGCCAGCAGGTGGATAAGGCCAAGAGCGCTTACGACGCCCTGGGTACTGGTCAGCTCTATCTGACAGTGGCCGAAGTCAACCGCCTCAACGAGGCCGTGGAGGCCCTGGGCGGGAGCATACCGCAGGACGACGTGGCCGCGGTGCAGGCGTTCAACGGGCTGGTGGCGCAGATTGGAGAAAAAGTCACCACCGGCAGCAAGAGCGCCATCGAGGCCGCCAGAGCCGGGTATAACGACCTGACCCAAGCGCAGAAGGATCTGGTCGCATCTGCGCCGGACGCATACAACACCCTCCTCAGCGCCGAAGCCGCCCTGCCTGTGGTGGAGCAGATCGCCGCCATTGGTGAGGTCACTTTGGAGAAAGCGGAGGCCATTGCCGCTGCACGGGCCGCCTATGACGCCTATGCCGACAAGTTCAGCGCACAGAACATGGTCTCCAACCTGAATGTGCTGGAGGCCGCGGAAGCTGCGCTGGAGGCCCTTCAGGGCGGCGGACAGGACACTTCCGGCTACCGGGAGGCCCTGAAGGAGGCGCTGAGCTACCTGGCAGGGAGCGTCACCAGCCCAATCGTCGGATCGGAAAAGGGTGAGTGGGCCGTGCTGGCCCAGGCCAGAGCCGGTTCGCTGGACAGCACTACCCGGACCAGTTACCTGGCCAACCTGCGGACGTATGTGCAGCAGCGGGGTGGCGAGCTGGACAAGTCAGCTGACCAGACCCTGCACACCGAGTACTCCCGGGTCGTCCTGGCTCTGACCTCTCTGGGGGAGGACGCGGAGCACTTCCAGGTGGGCGACGTCACCTACAACCTGGTGGAGCCGTTGCTGGAGCCCTCGCAGGATAAGACCAGCGCTTATGCGTATCAGGTCTCTGAGCAGGGCAACAACGGCACCATCTGGGCCCTCATCGCCCTGGACTCCGGCGGCTACCGGAACGATGACGAGGGCAACGCCGCTCGGGCGGCGTGGATCGACCTGCTCATCGACAAGCAGCAGTCCGACGGCAACTGGCCCATCTATAACCCGGATCAGGTGGACACCGAAAGTGAGCTGGGCGGCGTGGATGTCTGCGCCATGGCGGTGCAGGCCCTGGCACCCTACTACCTCGACCAGAGCCGGTTCCAGGCGCTGGGCGCGACGCACTCCCACGCAGAACTCAAGAGCGCCGTAGATAAGGCAGTGAACTTCCTCTCCACCTCTCAGAACGATACCGGAGGCTACGGAAGCGCCGAATCCAGCGCCCAGGTCATTGTGGCTCTGGCCGCCCTGGGCAGAGACGCTGCCACCGACAGCGACTTTACCAAGAACAGCATCAGCGCTCTGGCCGGCCTGCTGGGCTACCAGCAGGAGGATGGAGGCTTCAGCCACGCGACTGGCGGCACCAATCAGATGGCCTCTGAGCAGGCGGCCTATGCCCTGGTGGCTTACGACCGGTTCCAAAAGAAGCAGAGCCCCCTCTATGACATGACCGACGTGTTCACCGGCCAGCCCAGCGACACGCACACGATTCATGCGGAGGCAGGGACAGGCGGAAGCATCGCCCCGTCCGGTACATTTACCGTCGGGGACGGCGCGGATGTGACCTTCACCATCACCCCGAATGACGGCTACCAGATCGCGGACATCCAGGTGGACGGGAACTCGGTGTGGGCCGGAGGCAGCGCAGTACAGAGCGCGATGGCAATCATCTCCGACAGCAATCTCATCGAGGAGGCCGAGACCGCGGAGACCTGCGCGAATGGGACGCACATCGGTGAAAGGGTCGTCATCGGCCGGAGAGCGGCCACCTGCACAGAGCCGGGCTACACTGGAGACACCATCTGCGGAAGCTGCGGCAAAGTGCTGGAGAGCGGTATGGAGACCGGCTTGGCGGCTCACCAGTATGCGAGCGGCTGGCAGTCGGACGCCACAGGCCATTGGCACATCTGCCTGGTCTGCGGGGAAAAGAGCGCTGTGGAGTCCCACGTATTTGAGAACGAGGAGAGCTCCGACCTTCCGGAGACAGGACCCAAGGAGGGCAGCGACGTCGAGGAAACGGAGGACGAGACCGCCCTGACAGAAACCAATGATGAAACCGAGGAAGGCACTGCAGAGACTGAAAACCCGGAGGACAGCCTGCTCAGCCTTGCCGGTATCCACCCGATGCTGCTCATGAACGTGGGCAGCGGGCTGACCCCGGTGGACGCAGCAGCCCCCACGACGGAGGATGCGGTCTGCCAGGTGTGCGGCTACAGCGAGACGGCGGGCAGCACCGCCACTTGTGACCATCACGGCGGCACGACCACCTGCACGGCCCTGGCAATCTGCCAGGACTGCGGGCTGCCCTATGGCGGCTATGCGGAGCACAGCTTCACCGAGATGGTGCACAGCAGCGGGATGCACTGGTCGGTGTGTGCTGATTGCGGCATGGAAGATGTGTCTACCCTGGCCAGTCACAGCTGGGTACTGGATGAGTCAAGCTCCACGGAGACGGCCGACGTCTATGTGTGCTTGGATTGTGGTGCGGAGCGGACAGAGACAGTGGCAGAGGTTTTCCCCATCCCCCTGGAGGAAAACGCGATGCTCACCGCCTCCGCCGCCACAGTTCAGACCTACACGCTGGAAAACGTCACAAGTGACCATACCGTCTCGGTCACGTTTGAGGTGCTCACCCCTGTGATTGAGCAGGAGGTCACCGTCGGCGGAGACACCCAGACGGCAACGATTACAAGCAACGCGATCAGCGAGGCGGTCAAGGCGGTGAAGGAGACAAGCGCCGACACCATCACCGTCATCCCGACCGAGGTCAGCTCCGGTACCCGCGCGGTGAGCGTGGTGCTCCCCGCCGGTTCGGCACACTCTATCGCCAATGCGGGCGCGGGCCTTGCCGTCCAGACGCCCAAGGGCAATGTCACACTGTCTGAGGAAGTCCTGAGCAGTATCCAGGATCCTGGAGAGCTGATCATCCGTGTGGAGGAGACATCCATTCTTACGGTGGCAGAGCAGCTTCCCACCGGCACAGACCTGACCAACAGCACCGCGGTGGAAGTCACCATTACAGTGGGTGGCCAGGAGCTGACCACCTTCGGTGGGCACGGTCTGACCGTTATGATCCCAGTGGGCAGCAACTTCACGCTTGGCCAGCAGTATGACGTCCTGGTCATCAGCGACAATGGTACGGTGGAGACCTTGACTGGCCGGTGCGTCATCTCAGATGGCCAGCGCTATGTGACAGTTAGCGTAGATCATCTGAGCACCTTCGTTGTCTTGGCGGATGCCATGGAAGAGATCTACACCATCACGGCTACGGCCGGCGCTGGTGGCAGAATCGAGCCCGCAGGTGAGACCAAGGTAACGGCCGGCGGCAGCCAGACGTACTACATCACGCCGGATGAAGGCTATGTGGTGGATGACGTTCTGGTAGACTGGAGATCTGTGGGTGCGGTGGACTCTTACACCTTCCGCAATGTGGATGCGGACCATGAGATCCGTGCGACCTTCCGGCGGGGCGTGGAGATCCCAGACTTCGGCCCGGTCATCGGCTCGGTCTATATCAGTGTGGAGAACAACACCTACAGCGGCGGAGACTTCCGCGGCACCCTGGTGTCCGGCTGGTACGACCTGTGCGCCCGGGACACCATGATGACCAGCGTGCTCAAGGCCCTGGCCCTGGGCGGATACTCCTGGTGGGGAACCGGCGCCAGCGACACCGGCGGCTATGACATCACCTATCTCTCCGGTATCTATGTGGACGAGAACAGGAACGGCCGCAAGGACAGCAGCGAGCCCAGCTTGGCTGAGTTCGATGGCGCCAGGGGAGCCGGCTGGATGGGCACCCTCAACGACTGGTTCGTCAACGAGGGCTTCCAGTCCTTCCGGGCCAACGGCAGCGGTAACTATGAGCTGGGTGACGGCGATTACCTGAACATCGTCTACACCTGCAACTTGGGCGAGGACGTGGGGAGCCTCTGGGGCAACACGGATACCAGCCTGGCCTCCCTGCGGATCAGCGGAGGGACCCTCCGGCCCAGCTTTGACGGCGACACCCTGGAATATACCCTGAGCATTTCCGGGAACAGTGCGCGGGTCACGGTGACTCCCACTGCCGTCAACAAGAACTACATGGTAAAGACCTTCCTGAACTACTATAACCGCGATTCCGCCTGCTACAAGCGGACGCAGACCATCACTGTAAAACCTGGTGACGTCCTCTACATCGGCGTGGGCGAGCCCTCCTGGCCCTCCATGAACAACCAGGGCTCGGATGCGGTCAACTACACGGCGACCCGGTACACCATTACAGTGGTCAGCAACAACAGTGCGGAAGCGGTCATCGAGATGATCAAGGCCCTGCCGGAAATCACCTATGCCAACTACAAAACGCAGGCTGCAAAGGTAGCGGCTGCACGAGCCGCCTATCATGCGCTGAGCAGTGATTCCAAGGCAAAGGTGAGCCGGACGCTTCTGGACAAACTGGAGGAAGCAGAGGCAAAAGTAAAGTTCTATGAACAGATCGACGACGTGAAAGAGCTGCTGAGGGCTTTGCCCAAGGTGGATCGGGGTAGCACGCCCAGTACGCGTCTGATTCAGCAGGTAAAGGAGGCGGCGGCAGCTTATAAAAATCTGAACGAGGAACAGAAAACGTATATCACTGCGGAAGATGCCGAGTGGTACGAAGCCCTGCGGCTTTGGCTGATTGAAACCGGAGCAGTAAAGCCCGACGAACTGCCGGTCATTGATGGCAATTTTGTCATGCCTGAGCTGGACGGGATTGAGATTCTTTTGGAACCCAAGGCGACCGTGGACAGCAATGGGAAGGCCGTTGCCACCGTGACATCTGCGGAGTTCAATACCCTTCTGGAGGAGGCTGTGGAGGCCGGCGCTACTCTAATCGTTATCGCACCCACCGGTGCGGAGCGGGCGACCGACATCTCCGTGGAGCTGCCCCGAAGGGCGCTCAGCGGCGTGATCGACGAGACGGACGCCGGACTGGCCGTTCGCACACACCTTGGTGAAACGAATATTCCCAACAGTACTCTGGCAAAGATCCTGGAAGAGGCGAACGGGCAGGATTTGACTGTCCGTATGGAGGAGCATCCAGCTTCCGAAGCCAGAACCCTCCTGGCGAACAAAGTGGATATCCCGGAAGACCGCCTGGAGGATGCCAGTGTCACTAAAGTGACCATCACTTCCGGCAGTAAATCCATCACCAGCTTTGGCGGGCGTGCCATTACCCTGCTCCTGCCTGTGAGTGAAAGCCTGTTCCAGACCGGTAAACGCTGTGTCGTGTACCAGATCAGTGAAAGCGGCGCGGTGGATGAGCTGACAGGACTGTGCAGGAGACAGAACAACCAACTTTGGGTAGAGGTCACAACAACACACCTGAGCACCTTTGTAGCTGTCCCGCCCATCCGGCTGCCATTCACTGATGTGAAGGAAAGTGACTGGTTCTATGACGCGGTGGTCTATGCCTATATCAATGAGCTTTTCAACGGTACCAGCGCCACCACCTTCTCGCCCAATGATACCATGACCCGCGCCATGCTGGTGACGGTGCTTTGGCGAATGGAAGGTGAACCCACGATGAACAGCACCGAGCCCTTTAACGATGTGGTAGCGGGAAACTGGTATACCAACGCAGTGGTATGGGCCAATGGCTCCGGGATTGTCAACGGCACCAGCGCCACGACCTTTGATCCAGACGGCAGCGTGACCCGTGAGCAGATCGCTGCGATCCTGTACCGCTATGCCAAGACCAAGGGCTGGGATGTCAGCAGTGCATCCGGGCTGGGCAGTTTCCCGGACAGTGAGCAAGTCTCCGATTGGGCGGCCCGGGCTATTGAGTGGACTTATGCGGAAGGACTGATCACCGGCAAGGATGGCGGCCGTTTGGATCCTCAGGGCCAGGCAAGCCGCGCTGAAGTGGCAACGATCCTGATGCGCTTTCTGGAAAGTCGTTCCTGACGAATCCAGGGGCACAAAAGCGGAAATCATGACAAAAAAGTGCGTGAAATTCGCCGCAGGCTTACCCCTCCCGTAACAGCCGGGGAATCACAGAATCTGGCTGTGCGGGATGGGTACGGCCAGGAAAAAGCAAGTGCGGGAGCCCATCCGATAGATGGGCTCCCGCTTGTCCTTGATGGAGGGTGAGCAGAAGATGAGATCCAGAGAAATTATCCGGCTGAAACAGGCCCTGTCACAGACAGCGGCGGAGGAGAGCGGGAAAACAGAGGATGCAGGATGGATGGAACCATCGCAGTGGATCATGTTCATGGGCAAACAGGCTCGAGGGGAGCTGTATGCGGCCTTCTCCAATGAAGAACTGTTATCTATTCTTCGGGAGACAGCAGAGCGTCTGGGACATAATCCCAGCAAAAAAGAGGTGTTTTGCGTCTACCGTGTATTTTTGATCGAGCGGTTCGGTAACTGGCCGAAGGCGTTGGTGGCTGCAGGCCTGAAGAAACCACGTAAGGAGCGGCGAGAGGCCAACCGGCGCCGGGAGATTGAGGCAATGAAGCGAAACACAAAATGGAAACAGTCCTTGATGCGGTGTGAGGAATGGCCGCATGGAAAAGGAACACAGGAGACAAATACATTGGCGGGAGATATTGCTGCCACAATCAGCATGGAAGGAGGAGCGGGATGAAACGAATCTGGAAAAGATGCGCCGCCGCGCTTATGACACTGTCATTGGCAATAGGGATGGGTGTGCCGGCCCATGCCGCCGTGACGAATAGTGAGGTGACTGCGGCTGTCCAAGACACGGCAAAATATGTTTATACTACGGTTCAGGATCCCCAGGTGGGATCCATCGGCGGCGAGTGGGCAGTTCTGGGTCTGGCACGGAGCGGCTATGAGGTACCGGACAGTTACTACCAGGACTATTACGCCACGGTGAAAAAGTATGTGGAGGCGTGTGACGGCGTACTCCATGACAAAAAGTACACGGAGTATTCCAGGGTCATTGTGGCGTTGAGCGCCATTGGAAAGGACGCCCGGGATGTGGCAGGCTATGACCTGACGAAGCCTCTGGGAGATTATGATAAGACCATCTGGCAGGGGCTTAACGGCCCCATCTGGGCTTTGATTGCCCTGGACAGCGCCGGCTATCCTATGCCGGAGAATCCAGAGGCGGAGACCCAGGCCACCCGGCAGATGTATATTGACCGCATATTGGAGTGCCAGCTTCGAGATGGCGGGTGGAGCCTGTTCGGCGGTACAGAATCTGCAACGGCCAGCGACGGCACAGCGGATCCGGACATCACAGGCATGGCGCTCCAGGCCCTGGCCAAGTATCAGGATCAGCCCGCGGTGGCCCAGGCCACCCAGGAGGCGCTGGCCTGTATGTCCGAGCAGCAGAGCGATGACGGAGGTTTTTCCTCTTGGGGAACCGCCAATGCGGAAAGCTGCGTTCAAATGATCATTGCCCTGTGTGAGCTGGGAATTGACCTGGATGACCCCCGGTTTGTAAAGAATGGAAACACCATGCTGGACAATCTGATGACCTTCTACCGCAAGGGGGAGGGCTTCCTGCACACCCAGTCGGGCTCCGGCTCCAACCAGATGGCTACAGAACAGGGCTTCTACGGCCTGGTAGCCGTCCAGCGGGCGGCAGAGGGGAACAGCAGTCTCTACCGCATGTCTGATGCGCTTTCGATCCCCGATGCCGTGGAGACGGAGACGGCCAAAGGGCAGGGCCTGGAAGGCAAGGATCCTGCCGTGACCGCCCAGCCCATCACATCGCCGGGCAAGACCTTCCCGGATATCGTGTTCAGCGACCAGATCACAGCCATCGAGGCCCTGGCCGCTCGGGGTATCATTGATGGCAAGTCAGATGGCAATTTTGATCCTACAGGAAGCATGACACGGGCGGAGTTTGCAACCATCGTGGTGCGGGCTCTTGGACTAACGCCGGTGGATACCGGCGCCTTTGTGGATGTGTATTCCACTGCCTGGTACGCCTCCTATGTGGGGGCCGCCAGCACATACGCCCTCATCAACGGCGTGGGTGAGGGGCGGTTCAACCCGGATGGAACCATCACCCGGCAGGAGGCCACCGTCATGGTGTCCCGTGCGGCACAACTGTGTGGATTGGAAACGGAAATGGATACGGCTGCAGTGCGGAATATGCTGGCCCAGTTCCCAGACTACATGACCTCCGCCGAATGGGCCAGAGCCCAACTTGCCTTCTGCTACCAAGAGGGAATTTTAAGCCAAACAGAGTTGAACATCCGACCTCAGGATGCCGTGACCCGGGCGGAGGTGGCCCAGATGCTTTTCAACCTTTTAAGTAGTGCCGATCTATTGTAAACTGAGAAGGGGGCGTACACGACCGTGATGAATCGGAACTGGTTTCAGAACAGAGACCATGTGGCGTACTGTAACGAGGCAGAGATTATTCCTCGTCTTTCCAGGGAACTGGGAATCAGCGATCTGGGGCAGCGGGTGGCGGCTTTCCGTGAGCACCCTGCCCCGGAGGGGGAGAACATCAGAGGGTGCAAGCGCACCACTCTCAAGCTGATGATCCCCAATCTGGTGTTTTCCGAACCCATCGACATGGGAGAGAACGTATGGATTTACATGGGTGATCTGTGCCCGGCTTATTGCCTGTATACGCCGTGGAAAAATGGTGAGGCGGCCAAATGAAGCTGACAAAAGGGAAGCTCATTGCCGCGCTGATCATTGTAGCCGTCCTTGCGGCGGCCTTCTGGTATGGCGGCAATGCGCCAGGGCTCCAAGGCTGGACGGTACGAGGGCAGGAGAGCGGCGCAGTCCTGGAGGTCTCACCGTCCGCTTCTGGAGCAGATGAGTCTGAAGTGTTTGAAAAGAAACCTGGCTGGGAGGCGGAAAAGTCCCCGCAGGCAGAGAGCAGCAACCCAATATGTTCTGAGCCACCACGGGCGAGTGAACCAGCTAACACCCCCGAGCCATCCCCCACGCCCGGCGGGCTGGATACCCGCCCAGGCGGCACAGAGGGGGGGATGACTGCCCAGGAAAAAGTGGAAGCCGCCGCTGAACTGGCGGGAGGTTCCTCCGCCGGGGTGGAGCAGGGTAACAAGGAGTACTCGGAAGCCAACGGCATGGTCATCGATCCGGAGACGGGGAAGGACCGCTATCTTACCGACCCTGTGCCGGAGGGGAAACCCCTGCCGGTGGAGCCCCAGGATGTGGAGTTCTCCGATGTGACCCACACCTGTACCCTCTCGGTGAGGTGCGATACCATACTGGAAAACATAAACTGGCTGGATCCAGAAAAAGTGGAATTGGTACCGGAGGACGGTGTCATCTTCCCTGCCACAGAGGTCACCTTTTACGAAGGGGAGAGCGTCTTCAACGTACTTCAACGGGAGATGCGGAAGGCTGGTATCCACATGGAGTTTGTGGATACACCTATGTACAATTCTGCCTATATCGAGGGAATCAACAACCTTTACGAGTTTGACTGCGGCGAGTTGTCCGGTTGGATGTACAAGGTCAATGACTGGTTCCCTAACTACGGTTGCTCCCGCTATCAGCTCCAGCCCGGTGATGTAGTGGAGTGGGTGTACACCTGCGATTTGGGAATTGACGTGGGAGGCTATTACGCTGCCAGTGGATAAAGATGTTCAGAGAGGAAGACGCTCTATGCCATATTCTGTCGAGGCATTGGAACAGGAAGTGTCTGTAAGCAGGTATCTCAAGGAGTGTGTGGATGTGGAACAGTTTCTGGGATACTGCCAGGCTTGTGAAAACTACGGAAAGCGATGGCCCTGCCCGCCATATGCTTTCCAGCCGCGGCAACTTTGGAAACAATATAAACGTCTGCACCTATTTGCCCGCATACTCTGTCCTTCATCGGACGAGACACTCACCGGATTGCTGAAAGGGATGCGAGCGGAAAAGGAAAAGCTGATGACCGAGCTCCTGGTTCTGGAGCGCAGAAAGCCCGGTGCTCTGGCTTTGTCTGCTGGCAGTTGTGCCCTGTGCAGTGACGACTGCACGCGTCCACACGGGGCACGGTGCCGACATCCAGAGGAAATGCGCCGATCCATTGAGGCTCTTGGTGGCGATGTTGAGAAGACGATGGAGCTGTATTTTCACCGCCCCATCGTCTGGGTAAAAAATGGGGAGGTTCCAAGCTACCTTACCCTCGTTGGCGGGCTTCTGCTGAAATGAGTTGCCTGTCGGACACGTCAGGCTCCGGAAAAAGAGACGCTATGAACACGGGCAAACCGATATCTATGCTGGGGCGAAAGCAGCGGAAGATTCACTTGCTTGGAAAACGGCATTAAGGACAGCTATGGCTATATTGCCGGCCACTTTCAGAAAATTGCCAGTGAGATGGCCCGGTGAGAGCGGGAGGAGACGCAGTCCGGGCAGTAAACTTCATGCTCATGGGTACGGCGGTCTGCTGCGTCCCATAAGGGGGGATGTTCTATTCAAAACAGAGATACATTTTCCAGCTGCCATCCAGCCATCAATTTTCTCTATTTTGCGCTGGTCATTGGCTTCTCCATGTTTTTAATGCACCCGGTTTGCCTGGCCGTTTCCCTGGCTGCTTCATTGGCTTACGCAATCTATCTGAATGGCCGAAAGACTGTCCGTTTTTCTGTGCTGGTGATGCTCCCCATGATGGCGGTAGCCGCATTGGTTAATCCCGCCTTCAACCATGAGGGGGCGACCCTGTTGCTCTACCTCCCCTCGGGGAATCCGCTGACTCTGGAGAGTATCCTGTATGGGTTGGCTGCAGCGACCATGCTGGCAGCGGTGATCACTTGGTTCTCCTGTTATACGGCGGTGATGACCTCTGATAAGTTTGTCTACCTCTTCGGACGGGTCATTCCGGCCCTCAGCCTGGTGTTGAGCATGGCCCTGCGCTTCGTGCCCAAATTCCAAACTCAGTTCAAAGTGGTGTCTGAGGCACAGCAGTGCATAGGGCGGGATATTCATAATGGCGGGGTGATCCAGCGGTTGCGGAATGCGGTCACAACATTTTCTATTATGCTTACCTGGAGCCTTGAAAACGCCATTGAAACAGCAGACAGTATGAAGAGCCGCGGATACGGCCTGCCTGGCCGAACAGCGTTCTCCATTTATCGGTTTGACAGCCGGGACAGAGCTGTGCTGGGGTGGCTTGTGTATTGCGGAGTCTTTCTTTGCTGCGGTGCGGCAACGGGCGCCTTTACCTGGCGATATTACCCTACAGCAAAAGGCGCACCCTGGACGCCGCTGACGGTCTGCCTCCATCTGATTTATTTAGCTGCGTGCCTAACGCCGCTTATTTTAGATGTGTGGGAAGAAAGAAAATGGCGAAGGCTGTATGGAGAGAAGAAGGGGATATCTTGAAACAGACGATGAGCCTCCCTCTCTATTCCGGGAGTTTTATTGAATATCATGGCTGGGATGACATGCGTAGGGAACTGGCTCGGTTGGGATGTGACGGACTGGAGGGCGTATGGAGCGGCGAGGCTTTTCCTCCAGATTTACCCTCCGAACTGATAATTGGCTACCACTTGCTGTTCTATCCGGACTGGCTGGATTTTTACCGGGACAACAAAGCGATGCTCGTACGAAAATTTGGTGCCTTAAATACTGTTGAGCGTTTTTATGGAGGGTTGGACCCGGAAATTTTACTGAAACAGTATCAACAGGATTTGGAACGGGCAGCTTCCTTGAATGCAGAATATGTGGTGTTTCATGTCTCTGATGTCTCTATTGAAGAAGGCTATACCTACCGCTGGCTTCACAGTAACCAAGAGGTCATCGACACAGCAATAGAGATCATCAATTTAATTTTAGGGGAACGAGATTGGCCCTTCGTATTCCTGGTAGAGAATCAGTGGTGGCCGGGCTTCACCTTTACCAACCCGGAGGAGACTGCCCGACTGATAGGAGGGATTCGTTATCCCAAGAAGGGGATCATGCTGGACACCGGCCATCTCATGAACACAAACACCTCCCTGCGCACGCAAAGAGAAGGAGCGGCCTACCTGCGGAAAATGCTGAATACCCACGGTTCCCTGTGCAGATATATTCAGGGGGTACACCTCCACCAATCATTAAGCGGGCCCTATGTGACAGCATGCACTGGCAAACTTCCAACAGACTTGCCGAGAGACTACCTGGAGCGATTTGCTGTAAACTACAGCCACATCCTTCGGATTGACCAGCACCTGCCATGGACGGATCCGGCGATCCTCCCGGTACTGGAACGCATTGAGCCGCATTGGCTGACTCATGAGCTCTCTTCCCGGAATCGGAGGGCCCGTGCTGCGGCAGTGATGGCGCAGACGACATTATTGAGGGGAGGAGGATTGGCTTGTGGCTGAAGTGATGGAAGAAAGCATAAAAATAGAGCACCTGTCCTTCTCATATCCGGAGCAGGAGCGTTTGGCCTTGGATGACTTAAATCTGACCATCAAGCAAGGAGAGTTCTTAGTTTTGTGCGGGCCCTCTGGCTGTGGGAAATCCACCCTGCTGCGGCAACTCAAGACGGTCTTGACGCCTCATGGCCAGCGGACGGGCCTTATATGGTTCCGGGGTCAGCCTTTGGACACGTTGGATCAGCGGCTCCAAAGTTCTGCAATTGGCTTTGTGCAGCAGTCCCCGGAGAATCAGATTGTCACGGACAAGGTCTGGCATGAGCTGGCCTTTGGACTGGAGAGCCTGGGGTACGATACCCCAACCATCCGGCGGCGGGTGGCGGAGATGGCCTCCTTCTTCGGGATCGAGGGGTGGTTTTACAAAAATGTCACTGAGCTCTCCGGCGGCCAGAAGCAGCTGTTGAACCTGGCCTCCATTATGGCCATGCAGCCGGATATCCTCATTCTGGATGAGCCCACCAGCCAGCTGGATCCCATCGCTGCCGGGGACTTTATCGCCACCCTGGGAAAGATCAACCGGGAGCTGGGCACGACCATCCTGCTGACGGAGCACCGGCTGGAGGAAGCATTCCCCTTAGCCAGCAAGGTGGTGGTGATGGATGCGGGGAAACTCCTCTGCGCCGGTTCTCCCCAGGAAGTGGGCGTGGCCCTGAAACAGAGCGGACACGCCATGTTCCTGGCCATGCCGACGGCTATGCGGGTCTGGGCGTCGGTGGAAAACGATGCGCCCTGCCCCGTTACCGTGCGGGAGGGCCGCAGGTGGCTGACGGACTATGCGGGGAGGCATTCCCTGAAGCCACTGCCGGAGATGGCGGTGCCATCAGGATCGGGTGAGGCGGCGCTGACCGCCGAGGAGCTGTGGTTCAAGTATGAGAAGGATGGGCCGGACGTAGTGCGAGGGCTGGAGCTCTCCGTCCGAAAGGGGGAGTTCCTGGCGCTCCTGGGAGGCAACGGCACTGGCAAGACCACCAGCCTGAAGCTGCTCTCCGGCCTGCTGACGCCCTACCGGGGACAGGTGCAGATCCATGGCAGCCTTGGCATCCTGCCCCAGAACCCCCAGGCTCTCTTCGTAAAAAAGACGGTGCGGGAGGATCTTTTTGAGATCTTTCAGGGGAAACAGATCCCCCGGCAGATCCAAGAAGGACGGGTGGCCCATGTGACCGCCCTGTGCCGCCTGGGCCCGCTGCTGGATCGCCACCCCTACGACTTGTCCGGCGGCGAGCAGCAGAGGGCGGCCCTGGCCAAGGTGCTGCTGCTGGATCCGGATATCCTGCTGATGGATGAGCCCACCAAGGGACTGGACGCGGAGTTCAAACAGGCTTTTGCGGAGATCCTGCGGGTGTTGCTCCGGCGGGGTGTGACCGTCCTCATGGTCAGCCACGACATCGAGTTCTGCGCCAGATATGCCCACCGCTGCGCCCTCTTCTTTGACGGAAGTGTGGTCACGGAGGGCCGGCCCCGGGACTTCTTCTCCGGTAACAGCTTCTACACGACCTCTGCCAACCGGATGGCCCGGGGCCTTCTGCCCCGGGCGGTGACGCCGGAGGACGTAATGGTCGCCTGCGGCGGGGCCCTGTCTCCGGAACCAGCGCTGCCGGAGGACATTCCACCCCTGCCGGAGCTGGAGAAAAACAGCCCGGCAGCCAGGCCCCGGAAGCTCCCCTGGTGGCGGAAACTGCTGGCTGCGGCATCCGGACTTGCGGTGTTGGTGCTGTTTTTGAAGGTGCTGGGCGTTACGGATCTGACTGCCTTAGTAACCCAGGAGGGCGCCACCGCCCTGGCGGAGGATCAGCTGCGGCTCTATGGTGTGATGATCGCCGCCATGTTTGTTTTTGCCCTCTCCATTACCCGGCGCACCCATCGGCCAGAGTATCTGGTGCAGACGCCAAAGGAGAAGCGGAAGCTGACAAAACGCACCCTGGCAGCCACGGTGCTGATCCTGCTGCTGATCCCGCTGACCCTGTATGTGGGCGTGTTCTACTTGGATAACAAAAAATACTACTTTATCTCGCTGATGGTGCTGCTGGAGTGTATGCTCCCCTTTTTCCTGATCTTCGAGGACCGGAAGCCCCAGGCCAGGGAGTTAGTTATCATCGCGGTGCTGTGCGCCATTGGGATTGCCGGGCGGGCGGCGCTCTTTATGCTGCCCCAGTTCAAGCCGGTGATGGCCATGACCATTATCGCCGGCGTGGCCTTCGGCGGCGAGACAGGTTTTCTGGCGGGGGCCATGACCATGCTTGTGTCCAATGTGCTCTTTGGGCAGGGACCGATGACGCCCTGGCAGATGTTCGCCATGGGCATCATCGGCTTCCTGGCCGGAGTGCTCTTCCGCAAGGGCTGGCTGCGGCGGAGCCGCGGGTCCCTGAGCGTGTTCGGTGCGTTGTGCGCCATCCTGATCTATGGCGGGATTATGAATCCGGCATCTGCCCTTACCTGGTTGGGAGAGCTCAATGGAAAGATCCTTCTGACTTACTATATTTCGGGCTTCCCCTTCGACTGTATCCAGGCCGCCGCCACCTGGCTGTTCCTCTTCTTCGGCGCCGAGCCTATGCTGGAGAAACTGGATCGAATCAAAGTAAAGTATGGCCTGGTGGAATAGGGAGTTTAAGGGGGAACCATCAGCAAGTATCAGCCCATTGAGGAATCTGGGTAATCTGGTGGAGATACGGATTACCCTATGCTGCCTGTACTAGGGGAAGCACTGCCATTGCTTGGCTTCTTTATATCAAAAACCCGGTTCGTGTTTGACGAACCGGGTTTTTGGCTGACTCAGGGCCGGTATAGCCATAGGGAACTGTCAGCTGAAATGTCTGCGCTGCTGGTATGGCTCTCGCCATAGAGGGAGGACGGAGTTGAGCCAAGACTGCTCGGGATACCATGCGCCCCATCTCCGTTCAGGTTTAACCTCGTCTGGAATGGGAATGACCATATGTATATGAACCATGGCGACGCAATGGTTGTCTGTCTCGCTGCGGAAAATTCGCACATAAGTCTGGGCATCCTCCGGCTTGTCGGGCTCCACGGGCTCATACCACAGGATCACAGCACCGAACCGGCACTCCTCCAGTAAAATACAGCGTTTTTTCACGGCTTCCGGTAAACTCCTTTCCGGCACTCAAAGATCGGACATTCATTTTGTGTACTCAGAATTACAGGCGCGCAGGAAGCCCCGATCTCGGCGCAGTTTGCTGGCGGCCCGGGAGATCCAAGCGCCCACATGATTGGATTTGACGCCGTAGAGCGCGGCAATTTCCCGACCGTCCATTCCCTTCGCCTTGAGCTCTAGGGCCTCGATTCCGAGCCGCACCACTCCGGAGGATTGGCGGTGGGCCTTGTGGAGGGCCCGGAAGAGATCTTCGCGGATTAACTGATCCAGAATTTTCTGCTCCAGATGGGAAGGCCCCTCCGAAGGGGCGCCGTCCTCGCTCAGGCACTCCTCAAGCAGAGGAAGGGCTGGCTCTTGACGGCAGACCTGGCGGCAGTAGGAAATCAGACCATTGCGGACGACCTTGCGGGCATAGGCGCCAAACTTTTCCGGTGCCCCGGGATAGGAAGCGGCCGCCCGGCACAAATGGAGACAGCCCTCCTGATAGATGTCGGCATAGTCCAGTCCGCAGATCTGTGGGTTGACTTTGATATAATCCATGATGACCCAATCGACCACAGACAGATAGTGTTCGACCAGTTCGCGTTGTGCATCGGTCAATACGATCTGCTCATTCATTGGTACACCTCCTCAGGGTCAGGCGGCCAGACGGTTGGACTGATGGGGCGCGGTGCACAGGGCGATGACCCGGTCACATTGATAGTGGGAGAAACAGCCAATGTGAGCCTGTGTCTCGGGCAGGCCCAGCGCGCCCTGCAGCCACCGGTACGCTTGTTTCTTGGTCAGTGGGCCGGATTTCCAGAGCTGGTCAAATGCCTGATGAGCCTGGATGCGTTTCCGCCGCAGCGCGGGGTTCGCCAGTGTACCCATTGGAAGACCGCTTCTCCTGTGAGCACTTACATAGGAGTCGCAGAAGGGATAGCGGGCGCAGACATAATAGAGCGCATCCGGATCCCGGGCCGCCGGGCCGAACAGCGCCCTGCCGCGGCGGCGCACGACGGGAGCTCGGCAGTATGGGCAATGCAGATGAAGACGTTTCATGGAACAATCACCTCCTGGTGAGGAATCATCAGGGAGACACGCCCTGTATCTCCCGGCAGGACAGCGGCGGCTGGGCGGCTGCCAGCTGACATACACCGCAAAGCTGGTTTGATGGCGACAGCCAGAGCAGCTTCCGATGGTACATCCGCTCAAAGGCAAAGCAGCTCAGATGTCCGCCGCACTCCGCCGGATCCACCAGCTCTCCGGTGAGCCGGTGAAATAAGTCGGCGGCAATTAGAACGGGCTCTCCGTCCGCGTCTGCGGCAAACAGATGACCGGAGCAGGGCTCGCTGGCCCGGCAGCCGGATTGGCCGCAGCTGTCGATAAAGACGGCGTTGCGCCAGTCTCCCTCCACGAGGATGAGAAATCTGGCTAGGATACAGGGACATTTCAACATTAAGATCCCCCTTACTATTACTACGCCCATTTTCTGAGCGATTTTGTCCGGTGCAGATGTAAATATTTTGTGAATTCACGCCTGCCCAGGGCCTGCTCTACCCAATGATCCAGAAGGGCCCGCCGGAACTGGCTCTGGTGCTGGCTTCGTTGAGGATGATGGCCAGATCCCAAGACTTTTCCGAGCGGGTATAGCTGGCCGGGTCGGCGACCAAAATCTGGCCGTCCGAGGTGACACCCCGGAGTACCATAAAGTGGCCGCTGCTGGTAAAGTGTCCTTTGCTCATAAGGGCAACGACCAGCTTTCCCTGGCTCAAAGCGTCCACGATGCGCTGGGGCTCTGAGGCGGTGCAGCCCTCTAATGTGCGTAAAACAGTACACTTCCAGCAACTAACGGTGTGTTTATTCAGTGTGCTGTATGATTAGGGAATCTCTGATTTAATCCGCACTACCATAAAGGCTCCGGATGTGGGATAATAACACTATCAACGCAATGGTGGTGTATGGGGATGAAGAAACAGGAAACATTTACG
>NZ_JBQHTM010000011.1:0-74314 GCF_052065695.1 Intestinimonas sp. HCP28S3_D6 | reverse complement strand
GCGCGGGGTTTACCGCGCTATGGTTTTTGCACCCTTGAGATGCCCTAATCTCTTTCGATTCCCATTTGCCTGTTTGCGGGCCGCTCTTTCCAACTGTTTTGCTCATCTCTTTAATCAGTTTAGCACGCAATTTACATTCATTCAATATGTGGTAACCATTTAACACATTTTCTTTTGTGGCCAATACCGCCTAATAGGACTCAGGGCAGTATTTTCATATGTTCCAATAAAAAATGGGGGGATTCTCCACAGGCCAGCCATCAAGCTGGCTTTTCTATTTCAAAACGAGGGAGGTTTTTAAGTGGCTGACGATAAAAAGAATATTCCCGACGCTGGGACGATAGACGAGCCTCCCAAGCCGGGAACGGTGGAGCCCGTCAAAGCTGATCCCCCTGTGCAGGGTCGGCCAGCTCCGGTCAAAATGAAGGGCCCCAAAGATAAGGATACTCCAGCTCCATTTGAAGAGAGTGCACCGTAGCCGGGCAAGGACGAGAAGTAGACTACGATCCCCGGCGTGGGAGATTATTTCTCCGCTGGAAAGGCAGTGGATTTTACCCTTGTTGGAGATAGGGCAGCCAAGGGAAGATAACCCACGGGAAAAGATCCTGGCCAAACCTCGCAGGAGCCGTCTGGCCAGGACTGACTGTGCGTCCCTTGAATCAAAAAAGGGCGCTCCTCTTCACAGAGGAGCGCCCTTCCTGTGGTCAGACAGAAAATCTGACTGTGGTATTTATGTGGTCAATTTTTGAGGCCACTTTTTTGATCCGGAATTTCATAACAAAAAGCAAGAAAAATCCGCCATTTTCTCACGAAAATAGCGGATTTTTGGTCCGAGTGGCGGGATTTGAACCCACGGCCTCTTGGACCCGAACCAAGCGCGATACCAAGCTTCGCCACACCCGGAAATGTGTTACCGAATATTCATTATAGTGGTTTCCAAGCACAATGTCAAGCACGGTTTTATCCATTTCACAGCGGTGCGAAATTTATGTTGTAGGAGGGCAAAGGTGATGATATAATAATCTATCGTCACATTTCTTTCATTTTTCTATCCAAGAACTGGAGGAGATCTGCCCTATGTGTGGAATCGTTGGATATATCGGCAGGGAAGAGGCGGCGCCCATCCTGCTGGACGGCCTGGAGCGGCTGGAGTACCGCGGCTATGACTCAGCAGGCCTGGCGGTCTATTCTGAAACAGATGGTCTGAAAGTAGTCAAGGCGAAGGGAAGACTGAAGGTGCTCTCCGACATCGTGGAGGGCGGCAAAGCCATCCACGGCACCGTGGGACTGGGCCACACCCGCTGGGCCACCCACGGCGAGCCCTCCGACATCAACTCCCATCCTCAGGTCAGTACCTCCGGGCGTATTGCGGTGGTCCATAACGGAATCATTGAGAACTATGCCCAGATCAAGGAGTTCCTGGAGTCTAAGGGTGTTACCTTTGTGTCCCAGACCGACACCGAAGTTGTGGCCCAGCTTCTGGAGTACTACTATCGGGGCGACATCATGGAGGCTGTCACCAAAGTGCTCCACCGCATCGAGGGCGCCTACGCTCTGGGTATCATCTGTGCCGACTGCCCCGACCGCCTCATCGCCGCCCGGAAGGACAGCCCCCTGATCCTGGGTTTGGGGGAGGGTTTCCACTTCCTGGCCAGTGACGTCACCGCCGTCATCAAATACACCCGGGACGTCTACTACCTGGACGACGGGGAGATTGCCGTTCTCACCCGGGACGGTATCCAGGTCTACAACCATCCCTACCTCCAGCCGGTGCAGAAGGAGCTCCACCACGTGGACTGGGAGATCTCCGCCGCCGAGAAGGGAGGCTATGAGCACTTCATGGCCAAGGAGATCATGGAGCAGCCCAAGGCCTTCCGGGACACCGTTTTCCCCCGCATCCAGAACGGCCGGGTGGTGCTGGACGAGCTGGAGATCACCAGCGAGCAACTCCGTAATACGGACAAGATCTACATCATCGCCTGCGGTTCCTCCTACCATGTGGGCATGGTGGCCAAGTATATCATGGAGCGCATCCTACGCAAACCGGTGGAGGTCACCCTGGCCTCGGAGTTCCGTTACTGTGACCCTCTGGTGAGCGAGCGCACCCTGTGCATCGTCATCAGCCAGTCCGGTGAGACTATCGACACCCTGGCCGCCATGCGGGAGGCCAAGCGCCTGGGGGCGCGGGTGCTGTCCATCGTCAATGTGGTGGGCTCTACCATCGCCCGGGAGTCGGACGACGTGCTCTACACCTGGGCCGGCCCGGAGATCGCCGTGGCCACCACCAAGGCCTACTCCACCCAGCTGGCAGTGATCTATCTCATCACCCTGCGCTTTGCCGAGCTCCTGGGCACAGTGAGCGAGGAGACCTATCAGGAGATCGTTGCCGAGCTCCTCACCATCCCCACCAAGATGGAGGCGGTGCTGGCCCACCGGGAGGCCATCCAGTATTACGCCTCCATCTACTTCAACCACGAGTCCATCTTCTTCATCGGCCGGAACATCGACTACGCCATCGGCCTGGAGGGCTCTCTGAAGCTGAAGGAGATCTCCTACATCCACTCCGAGGCCTACGCCGCCGGTGAGCTCAAGCACGGCACCATCTCCCTCATCGAGGACGGAACCTTGGTGGTGGCCCTGGCCAGCCGGGTGCAGCTCTTCGACAAGCTCATGAGCAACGTGGTGGAGGTAAAGTCCCGGGGCGCCGATGTGCTGGGCCTCACCGTGGAATCCAAGGCCAAGGAGATGGAGCGGACGGCAGACCATGTGATCACCGTGCCGGACACCCACCCCATGCTGCTGCCCAGCCTGGATGTGATCCCTATGCAGCTGTTTGCCTACTATGTGGCCCTCATGCGGGGCTGTGACATCGATAAGCCCCGGAACCTGGCCAAGTCGGTGACGGTGGAATAAGGAGAATGCATTTGAAGAGACTGATCCCTCTGGTCCTGGCTCTTGCCCTGACCCTTACGCTGGCCGCCTGCGGCGGAAAAACCGCTGAGACCAGCCCTGTCCCCACCGAAAGCGGCGCCGAAGCGGTGACCATCCACTACGGTATCTCCAACGCCTGGGATGCCCTGATGCCCTACAACAGCGTTTCCGGCAGCAACTACGCCCGGATGGTCTATGACAAGATCTATGACCGGTTGGCCTATGTCCACGCCGACGGTACCCTGTCCCCCAGGGCGGCCAAGAGCTGGGAGGGGAGTGAGGACGGCTATACCGCCCTCTTCCACCTGGATGAGAAGGCCGCCTTCCACGATGGGACGCCGGTGACGGCAGAGCACTGGGTAGAGACCTTCACCCTTATGACCGATCCGGCCTGCCCGGTGCTGGGCCGGGGGAACTTCTCCGTGTTCACCGGGACCGACGGGGACGGCTGCCGGGTGGAGGGGGAGACCTTCGGCGTGGAGGCCACAGACGACTACACCCTGAAGTTCACCTTCAAGAGCCCCACCACGCCGGAGGACTTTCTGCTGGACAAGAACCGGGAGTTCTATGTGCTGCCCACCCATCTGCTGGAGGGGGCCGACCCGGCCTCCCTCATGGAGCTGGACCTCTGGAAAGCCCCGGTGGGCTCCGGGCCCTGCAAGTTCGTGGAGGAGGTACCCGGCAGTCAGATTACGCTGGCGGCCAACAAGGACTACCAGCTGGGCGCCCCCGGCTTCGACTACCTGGTCATGGCGGTGATGGATAAGTCTAACCTCCTCACCGCCCTCATCGCCGGCGACCTGGACTATTACGCCATCGGCGGCAGCGTGACGGCAGAAAACGCCCCCCTGGCGGAGAGCAGCGGCCTGTCGGTGCTGGAGGGGACGGTGCCCAACACCTTCTTTGAGCTGATGCTCAACGGGGAGAGTATCCCCGACGCCCGGGTCCGCCGGGCCATCGAGCTGGCTCTTGATAAGGAGTTGCTGTGTGAGCAGTCCACCCACGGCCTGGGTGCGGTGACGGGAAGCAGCATCAGCCCCAAGAGCCCCTATGCCGACGCCGCCGTGCCGGCGGGGGAGCGGGATGTGGAGGCGGCCAAGGCCCTGTTGACCGAGGCGGGGTACGACGGCCGGAGCTACACCCTGGTATGCACCTCCAACCGGTCCGGTCTGGCCGCTCTCATGCAGCAGAACCTAGCGGAAGCCGGGATCAACGTCACCATCGAGACGGTGGACTCGGCGGCCATGTTTGCCGGCATGTCTGAGGGCACCTACGATATGGGCATCGCCAGCCATACCCCCGGTGCCCTGCCCCTGTGGTTCACTGAGAGCCGCCTCTCCGCCACCAACAACCTCTTCCACGTGGCCGACCTGAGCCCCTATACCGACCGCATCCAGGCCATCCGGGCGGAGGCCGACCCCGACGAGCGCCTGGCCCTGATGGCCGAACTGGATGAATACCTGGCCCAGGAGCGGCCCTTCATCCCCCTGTGGTTCGGCACCGCCCTCCACGTCCAGTCGCCCACGGTGGCCAACATCGACTATCCCTCTGCCAGCTTCTCCAACGAGAACGTGTGGGAGTGGGTAAAGGAATAAACGTTTACAGCAATCAGAGAAAGACCTCCGTAAGGGGACCCCGGCTCCGGGGTCCCCTGTGCCCTGACCGGGCCGGAAGTGCAGGAGGAAGCACAATGGCACAGTATATCCGCAGGCGGCTCATCACCGCCATCCCAGTTTTCTTCGGTATCACCATCCTTGTTTTTCTGCTGGTGGACCTGGCCCCGGGGGACCTGACG
Organism: Intestinimonas sp. HCP28S3_D6; assembly: GCF_052065695.1. Lineage (NCBI taxonomy): Bacteria > Bacillati > Bacillota > Clostridia > Eubacteriales > Intestinimonas > Intestinimonas sp. HCP28S3_D6. The sequence continues at coordinate 69,588 of NZ_JBQHTM010000011.1, read as the reverse complement.
GACCTCATGGGGGAGGGTTCGGCCAGCACCACAGAGCAGACGGCCATGGCGGCCGCCTTTGGACTGGATCAGCCCCTGCCGGCCCGGTATGTCACGTGGCTGGCGGGGCTTTTCCACGGCGACCTGGGCCGCTCCTACCACTACGGACAGGACGTCTCCGCCCTCATCGCCCAGCGGATCGGACCCTCCCTCATCCTTACCGGTACCGGCGTGGTGCTGGCGGTGGCCATCGCCGTTCCCCTGGGGGTGCTGGCGGCCTGGAAGCCCAAGGGGCTGTGGGACCGGCTGGCCCACCTCTTCACCATCTCCGGCTCGGCGGTGCCGGGCTTTTTCCTGGCCCTGGTGGCCATCTTCCTCTTTTCTGTCCGGTTGGGGTGGCTGCCCTCGTCCGGCATGTACCGGACGGCGGGCGGGGGGGACCTCCTCGATCTGCTCCGGCATCTGATCCTGCCCGCCGGGATCATCGGGGTGAGCAACGCGGGGAGCATCCTCCGCCAGACCCAGAGCGCCTGCCTGGAGGTCATGGGGGAGGACTACATCATGACCGCCCGGGCCAAGGGCCTGCGGGAGGGAGCCGTGGTGGTCCGCCACGCCCTGCGCAGCGCCCTCATCCCGGTGCTCACCAGCATTCTGACCCACATCCCTCACATCATCGGGGGCTCGGTGGTGGTGGAGCGGATCTTTGGCTGGCCCGGTATGGGCAGCCTCATGTTCTCCGCCGTCGGCGACCGGGACTACAACGTGGTCATGGGGGTCACGGTGGTCATGGCCCTGGCGGTACTGCTGACCAGCCTACTGCTGGATGTGGTCTACGGCTTTGTGGACCCGAGGGTGCGCTATGGGGGGCGGTAAGCGGGTGTGGCGCCGCCTGCGGTCGGACCGGCGGGCGGTAGTCTGTATGGTCATTCTGGCCGTGGAGGTCCTGGGCGTGCTGCTCCTGCCGCCCCTGCTGGGACTGGAGCCCAACGTCACCGACCGGGCGGCCGGCTTCTGGGCGGCCCCCTCGGCGGAGCACTGGCTGGGCACCGACGACGTGGGCCGGGACGTGCTGGCCCGGCTCATCTGCGGGGGACGGATCTCCCTGCTGGTGGGCTTTGCCTCGGCGGCCATCAATCTGGCGGTGGGTGTCCCCTTGGGCCTGCTGGCCGGCTACCGCCGGGGGAAGTGGGAGTTCTGGATCATGCGCCTGGCCGATGTGTTCCAGTCCTTTCCCAGCATCGTGCTCATCCTGTGTCTGGTGACCCTGGTGGGGGCGTCGGTGCTCAACCTGGTGCTGGTCATCGGCCTGCTGGGCTGGCCGGGCATCGCCCGGCTGGTCTATGGCAACGTGCTCTCGGTGCGGGAGAAAGAGTACATCCTGGCCGTCCGGGCCCTGGGCGCCCGGACGGGGACCATTCTGGTCCGGAACGTGCTGCCCAACGTGGTGGCGCCGGTGTGGGCGGCCCTGGGCCAGCGGGTGGGCCGGGCCATTCTGTCCGAGTCCAGCCTCAGCTTCCTGGGGGTGGGCATCCGGGCGCCCCAGGCCTCCTGGGGCAACCTGATGCAGAGCGCAACCAGTCTGGCCGTCCTCACGGGGCGGCCCTGGGTGTGGCTGCCGCCGGGCCTCCTCATCATCCTGACGGTGGTCTGCCTGCAGATCCTGGGCAATGCCCTGCGGGACGCCATGGACCCCAGGTGGGGCACCAGAGGAAATTAAATAGAACAGCGGATCTCAAAAGCGTGCGGCGTTGAGCCGCACGCTTTTTGCGTCTGGAAAAGATTTTGGACGGGCAGTCATAGGGTTGGACGACCCCTCATAGAATGGAACATCTGCAAAGGAGAGGGGTGCTGGAAGTCATGTTGGTACCCAGAATGGAAACGGCCGCGGAGCGGTTTTCCCAGGCGGCGGCGCTGCTGCCCTGGGAGTTGCGGCAGGGGGCGGAGCGGCTGACGGAGGGGGACAAGTCCCGGGCGGAGGAGCTGCGGCTCCGGGCGGGGCGGCCCCCTACGGCGGTGCTGCCGGAGGGGGAGATCCCGCTGCCGGGCTGCGGAGAGCGGATCGTGACCGGAGAGGACCTCCGCACGGTGCTGGAGGTGGCCACCCAGGCCTCCGCCCACGCCGTGCTGGACCGGGTCCGGGACGGCTTTGTGACGGTCCGGGGCGGACACCGGGTGGGCCTGTGCGGCAGCGCGGTGTGCGAAAACGGCGTGATCCGCACCATGGGGACCCTGTCGTCCCTCTCCATCCGGGTGGCCCGGGAGGTGCCCGGCGCGGCGGCGGGGGTGCGCCCCCTGCTGCGGGGCGGCGGCGCCGTGGGCGGCACCGTGATCCTCTCCCCGCCGGGTGGGGGCAAGACCACCTTTCTCCGGGATCTCATCCGCCGCCTCTCCGACGGGGTGGAGGGCCCGCCCCTGCGGGTGGGGGTGGCCGATGAGCGGGGGGAGCTGGCCGCTATGTATGACGGCCTGCCCATGAACGACCTGGGGGCGCATACCGACGTGCTGGACGGCTGTCCCAAGGCCGCCGCCCTGGTCATGTTGCTGCGGGCCATGAACCCCCAGGTGCTGGCGGCGGACGAGGTGGCCGGCGCGGAGGATGCTGCCGCCCTGGAGGAGGCGGCGGGCTGCGGGGTGGCCCTGCTGTGCACCGCCCACGCCGCCGGGCCGGAGGACCTCCTGCGCCGCCCCGTCTTCCGGCGGCTGGTCCGCCGGGGTGTCCTGTCCCAGGCAGTGGTGCTGACGGGGCGGGGCAGGGACCGCCGCTGGACCCTGGTGCCGCTGGAGGGGGGAGGGCCGTGCTGAAGCTGGTGGGTGCCCTGCTGCTGACGGCGGGGGCGTCCGCGCTGGGGCTGTGCGCTGCCGGCCAACTGCGGGACCGGGTGAAGGCCCTGCGCTCCCTGGTTGGGGGATTGGAGATTCTGGGCCGGGAGCTCTCCTTCCGGCGCACCGCCATGCCGGAGCTCATGGAGCGGACGGCCCGCCAGGCCGGAACCCCGGCCCGCTACCTCTTTTCCCGCTGCCGGGATCACCTGGAGGAGCTGGGGGAGCGGACCTTTGACCAGATTTGGAGCCAGGCGGTGGAGGAGGAGCCGGAGCTGCTGCTGGCGGAGCCGGAGCGGGCGGTGCTACGGGAGCTGGGCCAGGTGCTTGGACGCTACGATGCCGGCGACCAGCTGGCCGCCCTGGAACGGGCGGAGCGGGAACTTGCGGCCTGCCTGGACCGGGCCGAGGAGGACCGGCGGCGGCTGGGCCGGGTCTACACCGCCCTGGGGGTGGGCTCCGGGGCTATGCTGGCCATTTTGCTGCTGTGACAGGCGGCGTTCTATCACGATAGGAGCGGGGAAGTGGAAGGACCATGAATGTTGACCTCATTTTCAAAATTGCCGCCATCGGCATCCTGGTGTCCGTGCTCAATCAGGTGCTCACCCGGTCGGGCCGGGACGAGCAGGCCACCATGACCACCCTGGCGGGGCTGGTGGTGGTGCTCATGATGGTGGTCCAGGAGATCAGCGACCTCTTCACGCTGGTCAAGGACCTCTTCGGGCTGTGACGGGCCATGCCGGATATGCTGAGACTGGCCGCCATCGCGGTGACAGCGGCCCTGTGCGCCGCGGTGGTCCGCAAGGGGGCGGCCGAGCTGGGACTGGTGCTGGCCATTGCGGCGGGCGCCATCCTGCTCAGCGCCTCCCTGGACGCCCTCTCGGAGGTGCGGGACCTCATGGACCTGCTCTCCGATACGGCGGGCCTCTCCCCGGCGGTGGTGGCCCCGGTGGTCAAGACCACCGGCATCGCCATTCTCACCCGGCTGGCGGCCGAGCTGTGCCGGGATGCCAAGGAGAGCGGCATCGCCGCCTTTGTGGAGACGGCGGGGGCGGCCTGCGCCCTGTGTGCCGCACTGCCCCTGCTGGAGACGGTGCTCACCATGGTGACGGAACTGCTGTGAAAAGGGACGTGGATGGAAATGAAACGGATGTGTATGCTGCTGCTCTGCCTCCTGCTGACCTTCACCGCGGCATCGGCGGCGTCGGAGGAGCTTTTGGCGGAGCAGTCGGAGGCCCTGGGGCTGGACGGGCTCTCGGACGCCGCCGGGGAGTATGGTCCGGGGACCGACGTGGCCGGGGTGGACCTGGATGACGGGCTCCGGGGCATTCTGGAGGAGGGACAGGCCGCCGCAGGCGGGGTGATCCGCAAAGCGGTGCGCAGCGGCGTCCTGCTGCTGGCGGTGGTGCTCCTGGCCTCTCTCGCCCAGGGAACCTGGGAGACGGCGGGGGAGGGGGTGGGCCTTCCGGTGGTGCCCATGGCGGCGGCGGCCGCCATCACCGTCATCGCCGTCAGTGACGCCAACTCCCTCATCGGCATGGGCCGGGAGACTCTGGAGCGGATGGAGACCTTTGGACAGATCCTGCTGCCCACCATGGCGGCGGCCACCGCGCTGGGAGGCTCACCCGGCGGCGCGGCGGCCCGGCAGTTTGCCGCCATGCTTTTTTCTGATCTGCTCCTCACCGTCATCAGCGGCTTTCTGCTGCCCATGACCTACGGCTATATCGCCGCCTGCGCCGCCTGCGCGGCGGTGGGCAACGAGGGCCTCAAGCGCCTGGCCGGGGTGCTGAAGTGGGTGGTGACCACGGTGCTCACCATCCTGCTCCTCACCTATGTGGGCTACCTCACCGTCAGCGGTGTGGTGGCCGGTACCGCCGATGCGGTGGCTGTGAAGGCAGCCCGCTTTACGGTGTCCAGCATGGTGCCGGTGGTGGGCGGCATCCTCTCCGACGCAGCGGAGACCGTGCTGGCCGGGGCGGGGGTGCTGAAAAACGCGGTGGGGGTCTTTGGGATGCTGACCATCCTGTCCATCTGTCTGGTGCCCTTCCTCCAGCTGGGCATCCATTACCTGACCTATAAGCTCACCGGCGCCCTGGCGGCCACCGTGGCCGACGGCAGGGTGGCCGGGCTCATCGACCAGATCGGCAGCGCCTTCGGGCTGGTGCTGGGGATGACGGGGGCCTCCGCCCTGCTGCTCCTGGTGTCCATGGTGTCGGCGGTCTCTATGTCGTCGCCATGATGGAGCTGCTGCGTCAATGGCTCACCGGGGTCACCTGCGCCGCCATCATCGTGGCCCTGGCGGACAGCCTCATGGCCGGGGGAACGGTGCGGAAGATCGGCCGTCTGGCCGGCGGCCTGCTGCTGCTGGCGGCGGTGGTGAAGCCGGTGTTGGAAGTAGATCTGGCTGCCCTGTCCGCCTCCACTATGCGGCTGGAGGTAGAGTCAGTCCCAGCGGCGGAGGAAGCGGGACTGGACATGATGAAATCCATCATAGGAGAGGAGACCGGCGCATATATTCTGGACAAGGCGACAGAGCTGGGAATCTCCTGCCGGGAGGTCCGTGTCACCTGCGCCGTAGAGGAAAACGGGGTGCCCTATCCAGTGTCGGTGGTGGTGCTGGGGGACATGACCCAGGAGGAGCAGGAACTGCTGTCCCGGCGGATCGAGGCCGATCTGGCCATCCCGGTGGAGCGGCAGACCTATAAGAGCGGAGGCGAGGAAGGATGATAGGGGCGGAACAGGTCGCTGCGGCGGTCAAAAAGCTGACAACTGCCCTGGAGAAGTATAAATTCATTCTGCTGATCCTGTTGGCGGGGCTACTGCTTTTGCTTTTGCCGACCTCACCGGGCGGGGGAGTGCAGAGCGCCGACACAGAGTCCCAAAGCGCAGCGGAGATCGTCTTTTCCGTCTCCGAGCTGGAGGAGAAACTGGAGACCACCCTCTCGAAGATCGACGGGGCGGGGGAGGTGACGGTGGCCCTCACACTGCGTACCGGTGCCCGACAGGTCCTGGCCCAGGATGTGGCGGTGTCGGACCGGGACGGGGACAGCTCGGAGGAGCGGACCACTGTAGTGATCTCCGGCGGGTCCGGCCGGGAGGAGGCGGTGGCTCTGCAGCAGCTGGCCCCCCAGTTCCAGGGAGCGGTGGTGGTCTGTCCCGGCGGGGACGACCCTACGGTTCAGCTGCGGCTGGCGGAGGCGGTGTCCGACCTCACCGGCCTGGGCGCCGATAAGATCTCGATCTGTAAAGGTAAGTAAGGAGGAGACGTCAGGATGAAACTTTGGAAACGGAACGCGGTGGTGGCCGCCATCGTACTCTTCGTATGCGCGGCGGTCTATCTCAACTGGTCCTACAGCCAGGAGGGCATGGAGGGCTCCACCGACACGGGGAAGGTGCTGGGAGAGGCGGCCCTAGTGGGTGGCCAGGCGGAGGACCCGCTGCTTGCCGAGACAGCGCCGGTGTCCACCGTGTCCGGCGACGAGGAGGCTGCGGCATCGGGGGAGAACTCGAGCAGCTACTTCGACAGTGCCCGCCTCAACCGGCAGCAGGCCAGGGACAGCGCTCTGTCGCTCCTCCAGGAGGCGGCGGCCGATGAGAAGGCCGACCAGGCCTCCGTGGACCAGGCCAATGAGGCCATCCAGTCCATGGCCGCCTTTACCCTGGCCGAGGCCAACATCGAGAATCTGGTCACTGCCAAGGGGTACGCCGATTGCGTGGCCTTCCTCAGTGAGGACAGCATCAGTGTGGTGGTCTCCAACAACGCCCAACCCCTTTCCCAGACGGATACGGCCAAGATCAGCGAGATCGTCATGGAGGAGACCGGACTCTCCGCCAGCCAGATCAAGATTATCGAGGCCAGCTGAACCACAAAGGGCGGATGCGCAGGCATCCGCCCTTTTCTAAAAATCAGATTGTAAATCCGCGACCGTTGTGGTAAAATACACTCAAATCGTAAAAGGAGCGTGACCACTGTGGGAGAAGGTAAGGAATATGTTTCCCGGTCCGACGAGCTGGGAAGCATCCATATATCGGAAGAAGTCCTGGCGGTGATCGCTGCCGCCGCCGTACTGGAGGTGGAGGGCATCGGAGGTCTAGCTGCCAACCTGGGCACCGATCTGGCCGAGCTGCTGGGCAAGAAGAATCTGAGCCGCGGCATTCATATCCAGGTGGAGGATGGAAATGTCACGGTGGATCTGAGTATCCTGGTGAAGTATGGCTACACCATCCCCGACGTGGCCCGGGCGGTGCAGGAAGCAGTCGCCGGAAGCGTCGAAGCTACAAGCGGCCTGACGGTCGCCGCTGTCAACGTGAACGTGGGCGGCGTGGTCTTTGAGAAAGAGCCCAAAAAGGCTCCGTAAATTGTATTGCCCTCAAAGAGCATTGAGCCATCTCCGGTATGCGCTCAATGCTCTTTTTGCCGCTTTGGGCGGGAAATTAGGGGTTTATTTTCCGTAGAAAACTGTATATAATGAATATACATCATATTCATCAGAATCAGAAAGAGAATTTTGGGAGGAACCGACCATGATCAGGAGCAACGCCCGGGAGATCGCAGTCCATCTGGCCTTTGCGCTGGGCTTTTCCAACGAGAGCGCAGACGAGCTGCTCAAAGAATCTCTGACCCGAGAGAACTTCCAGCAGCTCAGTGAGGAGGATCCTCTGTACCAGGAGTTCCCCAACGAGAAGCAGCGCCAGTACATCCAGGCCCTGGTGAAGGGGGTCTACGAGCACGGCGCTGAGCTGGACGGCTACATCTCCAAATACGCCATCGGCTGGTCCTTTTCCCGGATTTCCCGCATGGCGGCGGCGGTGATGCGGGTGGCCATGTATGAGATCCTGTATATGCCCGACATCCCCCCGGCGGCGGCCATCAACGAGGCCGTGGAGCTCTCCAAGCACTACGAGACCCAGGAGACCGCCTCCTTTATCAACGGCATCCTGGGCGCCTTTGTTCGGGGCGAGCTGCCCCCGGAGCGGGCTGACGCTCCCGTCCAGCCGCAGATGGAGGACGAGCAGTGACCGCCAAGCGCTGCCTGGGGCTGGACACCAGCAACTACACCACCTCCACGGCCCTCTTTGACGGCGCGGACGGCTACCAGCTGGGCCGCCTGCTGGACGTGGAGTCGGGGAGCCTGGGCCTCCGCCAGAGCGACGCCCTCTTCCAGCATGTGAAGCGCCTGCCCGAGCTCTTCGACCGGCTCCGGGCGGAGGGACGGCTGGAGGGGATTGCCGCCGTGGGGGCCAGCATCAAACCCAGATGGGTGGAGGGCTCCTATATGCCCTGCTTCCTGGCGGGGGAGACCGCCGGGCGCATCCTGGCGGACACCCTGGGGGTGCCCTTCTTCCCCTGCGCCCACCAGCAGGGGCACATCGCCGCCGTGGCCTGGGGGGCCGGGCGGCTGGAGCTGCTGGACAAGCCCCTTTTGGCTTGGCATCTCTCCGGCGGTACCACCGAGCTGCTGTACGTGGAGCCGGACGGGACCGGGGTCCTGCCCCGGAAGATCGGCGGCACCAGCGACATCTCCGCCGGGCAGCTCATTGACCGCACCGGTGTGGCCCTGGGTCTGGACTTCCCGGCGGGGAAGGCCCTGGACGCCCTGAGCCGGGAGGGAAAGCCGGTCCCTGGCTTCGCCGTAAAGCTTAATAACCTTACATTTTCTCTCTCCGGTATGGAGAACAAGGTAAAGGACATGGCGGTGTCCGGAGCGCCCGCGGCCGATGTGGCCCGGTTCGCCGTGGCCACCGTGGCCCGGACCATCCGCCGGGTTACCGACCGGGCCCTGGAGCGGTATCCCGGCCTGCCGGTGCTGTGCTCCGGCGGCGTGGCCTCCAACAGCCTGCTGCGGGATGTCCTGTCTGACGCCGTGTTCGCCCCGCCGGTCTGCTCCGCCGACAACGCCCTGGGGGTGGCGGTGCTGACCCACCGGGCCCTGACCATGGGAGGCGCCAGATGAACGGTGAGCGTCAGATCTATACCGTCAGCCAGGTCAACGGCTACCTGAAGGAGCTGCTAGACCGGGACGGCTTCCTCAGCGGCGTCTTCGTCCGGGGAGAGATCTCCAATTACAAGACCTACCCCTCCGGACACCATTATTTTTCCATGAAGGACGAGGGCGGCGCCATCCGGTGCGTCATGTTCCGCCGGGAGGCCTCCCGCCTGCGGTTCCGGCCGGAAAATGGCATGAAGGTCATCGCCTTTGGCCGGGTTGCTGTCTTTCCCCGGGACGGACAGTATCAGCTCTACTGCGCCGAGCTCTCCCCCGACGGGGTGGGAGACCTCCACGTGGCCTTTGAACAGTGCAAGGAAAAGCTCTACCGGGAGGGGCTCTTCGACCCCGCCCACAAAAAGCCCCTTCCCAGGTACCCCGAGCGCATCGCCCTGGTGACCTCCCCGGTGGGGGCGGCGGTGCGGGACATGCTCCGCATCCTGAAAGCCCGCTGGCCTGTGGCCGAGGTGCTGCTGCTGCCGGTGCGGGTCCAGGGGGCGGAGGCCGCCCGGGAGATCGCCGGTGCCATCCGCTACGCCAGTGCTCACCGGCTGGCCGATATCCTCATCACCGGCCGGGGCGGCGGGTCCATGGAGGACCTGTGGTGCTTCAATGATGAGAATGTGGCTCGGGCCATCTATGACTGTACCATCCCGGTGATCTCCGCCGTAGGCCACGAGCCCGATGTGACCATCGTCGATTTTGTGGCTGATCTGCGGGCGGCCACCCCCTCCAATGCCGCCGAGCTGGCCGTCCCTGACCAAAGCGAGGTGGCGGCGGAGCTGGCCCACCGGAGACAACGCATGACCGCCCTGCTAGAGGGTAGGCTAGACCGGAGCCGCCGGGATCTGGCCCGATTGGGAACTTGCCGGTCCCTGCGGGACCCTATAGCCGCCATTCAGGACCGCCGGATGCTTCTAGACTACCAGAGCCGGCGGCTGGCCCACGGGCTCACAGGTGCCATGGCCGGAAAGCGGGAGCGCTTTGCCCGGTTGGCAGCCACCCTGGATGCCCTGAGCCCTCTGAAGGTGCTGGGCCGGGGCTACAGCCTGGCCAGGACCGGAGCGGGGGAGATTCTCTCCTCCGTGGATCAGGTCCAGACAGAAGATAGTTTCACCCTGCGTCTCTCCGACGGCACACTGGATTGCCGCGTGGAGGAGAAGAGGAGGCAGTAATGGCAGAAAAAAAGAAGACCTTTGAGGAGGCCATGTCTCGCCTGGATGAGATCGTGACCCGCCTGGAGAAGGGGGACGCTCCACTGGAGGAGTCCCTGAAGCTCTTTGAGGAGGGGACCAAGCTCATGAAGCAGTGCTCCGGCCTGCTGGACAAGGCCGAGCAGAAGGTGCAGCAGCTCACCGCCGGCGCTGACGGGACACCCGTTGAGACGCCTTTTATGACGGAGGGGGAGTGAGTCCATGGAGGAAAAAGCTCACCTGAAGGAGATCCAGGGCCAGGTGGAGGCCACTCTGCGGAACTGTTTCCGGGGCCGGGAGCCCAGAGGGGACATTTACGACGCCATGGAGTACAGTCTTCTGGCCGGAGGCAAGCGGGTCCGACCGGTACTTACCCTGGAGACCTGCCGTATGTGCGGCGGCGATCCGGCACTGGCTATGCCCTTTGCCTGCGCGGTGGAGATGGTCCATACCTATTCCCTGATCCACGATGACCTGCCCTGCATGGATGATGATGATCTGCGTCGGGGCAAGCCCACCAACCACAAAATCTACGGAGAGGCCACCGCTGTGCTGGCGGGGGATGGATTACTGACTGCCGCCTTTGAGACGGCTCTGGCAGCGGACGGACAGTTGCCGCCCCAGCGGGTGGTGGAGGCTGCCGCCTGCTTGGCCCGTGCAGCGGGTGCCCAGGGTATGGTGGGTGGTCAGGTGTTGGACATGGCCGCCGAGGGGCGGGCTGTGTCCCGCAGTGATGTGGAGCAACTCCAGAAGCTGAAAACAGGCGCCCTCCTCAGCGCCGCCGCCGAGATGGGATGCATTGTGGCCGGCGGGTCGGAGGAAGAGCGGATGGCGGTCCGCCGCTACGCACAGAAGCTGGGCCTGGCCTTCCAGGTCCGGGACGATATGCTGGATGTGGAGGGGGATCAAGCCACGCTGGGCAAGCCGGTGGGCTCCGATCAGGCCAATGAGAAAACCACCTTTGTGACCTTGCTGGGGATTGACGGCTGCAGGTCTCTGGTGGAAAAGCTGACCGAAGAGGCGGTAGAAGCCCTGTCGCCCTTTGGAGAGGAGAAAGCGGGCTTCCTTTGCTGGCTCACCCGAGAGCTGGCCGGACGGGAGAACTGATAGCATGGAATATGATCTGTTTGAGCGCCGTATGGGCATATGGATCCTGGTGCTGGCGGTGATCGCCTGGGCGGCTGCCCAGCTCATCAAGTTGCTGCTGACCTATTGCAGGGAGCGACGGCTGGATTTGGACCGGGCACTGGGGAGCGGCGGTATGCCTAGTTCCCACTCTGCCTTCGTCTGTGCCTGCGCCAGCGCCACGGGACGGCTGTGCGGTTGGTCATCGGCGCTCTTCGCTATTACCGCGGTGATCGCCATTGTGGTGATGTACGACGCTGCCAATATCCGCCAGGCGGCGGGTGAGCACGCGAAGATCCTTAATTATCTGATGGACCAGTGGGCACAGGAGGGCCATACGCCCTTTGGAACACGGCTCAAGGAGCTGTTGGGGCATACGCCCATCCAGGTGCTGGCCGGTGCGGTGCTGGGCATCGTCATTGGTCTGCTGGGCGCCTATTTCGTGACATGACACCGGTCTATCTGCCGGGAGGGATGGTTTGCTTTGATAGAGTTCGATGAGATCCCGGATCTGAAAACGATAACGGATGGTGAGGCAGAAGCACTCTGTGCCCGTCTGCGATCCGGCGTGGTGGATATGGTATCCCGGACGGGTGGTCATCTGGCCTCCAATCTGGGAGTCGTGGAGCTCACCGTGGCCCTTCACCGGGTCTTTGACACGGGGCGAGATCGGCTGGTTTTCGACGTAGGGCACCAGTGTTATATCCATAAGATCCTCACCGGGCGCGGAAGCGCTATGGATACCTTGCGCTCGTTCGGGGGCATTTCCGGTTTCCCGAAGCCCAAAGAGAGTGTCCACGACGCCTTTATCGCCGGACACGCCTCCAACTCAGTGTCGGTGGCTCTGGGTATGGCCCGGGCCCGGACCCTGCTGGGGGAGGACTATCACGTCATTGCCCTCATCGGTGATGGAGCCCTTACCGGCGGCCTGGCCTACGAGGGCCTGTCCAACGCCGGGCTCAGCCGGGAGCCTCTGCTGGTTATCCTTAATGACAACGGCATGTCCATTACCAAAAATGTGGGTGGCGTAGCCCAGCATTTGGCCCATCAGCGGCTCAAGCCCCAATATCTGCGCTTTAAAAAAGGCTACCGCAAGGTGATGTCGGTCCTACCAGGCGGTAAGGCATTCTACCGGGTGACCCACAAAGTAAAAACGGCGGTGAAGGAGACCCTTCTCCCGTGCAGCATGTTTGAGGATATGGGCTTTACCTATCTGGGACCTGTGGACGGCCACGACGTCCGGGGCCTGACCCGGCTCCTCCGCTATGCCAAGGACACATCGGGCCCAGTTCTGCTCCACATCAGAACTGTAAAGGGGAAAGGCTATCCACCTGCTGAGCAGAATCCGGATGCTTATCATGGTGTTTCCAAGTTCTGCGTCCAGACCGGTGCGCCCCTGCACCCATCCGGACCGTCCTATTCCGGTGCCTTTGGGTCGACACTCTGCGAGTTGGCAGAGAAGGACCGGCGGGTGTGCGCCATCACGGCGGCCATGAGGGACGGCACCGGCCTCAAGGAATTTGAGAACCGCTTCCCAGACCGCTTCTTTGACGTAGGCATCTCTGAAGGACACGCCGTGGCCATGGCGGCGGGGATGGCCAAACAGGGCTGTATCCCCGTCTTTGCGGTCTACTCCTCCTTTCTCCAGCGCGGCTATGACATGCTCATTCATGATGTGGCCCTGCTGGGGCTTCATGTGGTGTTTGGCGTAGATCGGGCCGGGTTGGTGGGGGAGGATGGTGAGACCCACCACGGTCTTTATGATGTGGCCTATCTCTCCACGGTGCCGGGTATGACCCTGTACGCGCCTTCCAGCTTTGCCGAGGTTGGCAGCATGCTACGCTACGCGCTGCAGGAGGTGAAGGGGCCGGTGGCCCTGCGCTATCCCCGGGGTGGGGAAGGAAGTTACCACGGCGATGCCGGGACAGCTCCCACCTTGGTGGCTAAGGATGGGCAAGGAATTACACTTGTCACATATGGGGCCACCTATTCCGATATTCTGACAGTGGCGGAGCGGTTGGAGGAGACCGGCTGTCAGCCGGAAATCATCAAGTTGAACCGACTGTGTCCCCTGGACTTGGAGCCGGTGCGCCGTTCTGTGGCAAAGACCGGTCGCCTGCTGGTGGCCGAGGAAGTGAGCGCCATGGGCTCCATTGGAGAGAAACTGTGCGCCGGACTGGCTGAGGCAGGTGTTCCTTTAAAGGTGGTGCGGCTGTGTACCACTGGACGGGACTTTGTGCCCCAGGGCACCGTGGCCCAGCTCAGACACCTGTGCGGGCTGGATGTTGAATCCCTCTGCCGGGCGGCGATGGAGGTATGGAAGCATGAGTAAAAAGCGCTTGGATGTCCTTTTACATGAGCGGGGACTTTCAGAGAGCCGCCAGCGGGCTCAGGCCGATATCATGGGTGGCTGGGTCTATGTGGACGGGCAGCAGGTGCTCAAGGCTGGGAGCGCCGTGTCCGAGGACGCCGTCATCGAGGTCCGGGGGCAGGCCATCCCCTATGTAAGCCGGGGCGGTCTGAAGTTGGCCAAGGCCATGGATGTCTTTGGACTGGACCTCGCCGGTATGGTCTGCGCTGACATCGGCGCCTCCACCGGTGGTTTTTCCGACTGTATGCTTCAGCACGGCGCCGCCAAAGTGTACGCCGTGGATACGGGCTACGGCAAGTTGGCCTGGAAGCTGCGCACCGATGAGCGGGTAGTTCCGCTGGAGCGGACCAATGCCCGTTATCTCACCCATGAGCAGATCCCTGAGGAGCTGGATCTGGCCAGTGTGGACGTTTCCTTTATCTCTCTGCGGCTCATCCTGCCGGCCCTGCGGGGCATTTTGGCCCCCAATGGTCAGGTGGTCTGCCTGGTAAAACCCCAGTTCGAGGCCGGGAAGGAAAAGGTGGGCAAGAAGGGTGTGGTCCGGGACCCAAAGGTCCATCTGGAGGTGCTGGAGCACTTCCTCATCCACGCCGACGAGGCTGATTTTACTGTAAAGGACATAACCTTTTCGCCAATTCGGGGACCGGAGGGGAACATCGAGTATCTGGGCCATCTGAAGGTGGGCAGAGGGTCGGCGTATACCGGAGACCTTGCCGCCCTGGTGGAGCAGTCCCACGCCGAGCTGGAGGGGGGGCGGCATCCGTGAAGGTGGTGCTCAGTCCAAACCCTTACCGGGACCGGGGCCTGAAGGCAGCCCTCCGGGCCCGGGATATCCTCCGTACCGCTGGAGCGGAGACGGCCTTGTGTCTCCCGTTTGCCCTGGAGCAGGGGAGTCACGTGGAACTCCCCAAGGGCCAGGATTATCGGAACATGCAGGAGGAGCTCAAAAACGCCGATTTACTCATCTGTTTTGGCGGTGACGGTACTATTCTCCACGCTGCCAAGGATGCCAACGCCCATAATATCCCTATTTTAGGGGTTAATCTGGGCAGTGTGGGCTTTATGGCGGAGCTGGAACAGGGTGAATTGGATATGCTTACCCGGCTGCCGGAGCGGAAGTATTCCATTGAGCACCGAATGATGTTGGATGTGACGGTGCGTCGGGGGCGGGACATCCTCTCACGGGATGTGGCCCTCAACGATGCTGTGATCACCAAGGGAGCGGTGGCCCGGGTCATTGACCTCACCCTGCGGGGGGACGGTGTGCCCATCTATTCGTTTTCGGGGGACGGCATCATCCTGGCCACCCCCACCGGCTCCACCGCCTACTCTATGTCGGCGGGGGGGCCCATCGTGGAGCCGACAGCGGAGAATGTCCTGGTTACACCGATCTGTGCCCACTCTCTTCAGGCAAAACCTTTGGTCATGGGACGGGACCGGGTGGTGTCCGTTCGGATGGGAAAACTGTCAAGGAAAACTGCTTACCTGTCTGTGGATGGCGGGAGAGCCTTTAAGCTCTGCGGCGGGGACACCGTGGAGGTGCGCCGGTCCCGGAGTGTGACCCGGCTGGTGCGGCTCACTGACCATAGCTTCTATGAGATCATCGATCAAAAATTAGGAAAGGCGTGATGGGGAATGAAATCCAAGCGACAGGCGGAGATCTTGCGGATTATTGAAGATGTGGACGTGGAGACCCAGGACCAGCTGCTTTCCGAGCTCAAGGCCAGAGGGCTCACCTCTACCCAGGCAACCATTTCCCGGGACATCAAGGAACTCCATCTCATCAAGGAGCTCACCGGCTATGGGACCTATAAATACGCTGTGTCCGGCCGCAAGACCAGTATGAACATTGCCGGTCGTCTGCGGACCATTTTCAAGGAGGGCGTTACCTCTTTCGACCGCGCCCAGAACATCGTGGTTCTAAAGACCATGCCCGGCCTAGCCTCTGCGGCCTGTGCCGCCATCGACGGCATGGAGATCAGCGACCTGGTGGGCAGCTTGGCAGGCGACGACACCGCTATCCTCATCATGCGTGACAGCGAGAAGGCGGAGGCCTTCTGCGACGAGATACACAAGATGCTCCAGTAAGACAGGGAGGTGGAGAGGATGCTCTCGCTGCTTCATATTGAGAATATTGCGGTGATCCAGGCGGCGGACATCCGATTCGATCAGGGCTTTAACGCACTCACCGGCGAGACTGGCGCGGGCAAATCCATTGTGGTGGACGCCATCGGGGCGGTGATCGGGGAGCGGACCTCCCGGGAACTGATCCGGACCGGCGCCAAAGCCGCAGTGGTGAGCGCCCAGTTTACCCGGCTGCCGGCGCTCCCCTGGTTTACCGAGAACGGCATAGGGCCGGATGAGAACGGGGAAATTCTGATCCAGAGGGAGATCCTGTCCGATGGCCGGAACGTCTGCCGGCTCAACGGCCGGCCACTGACGGTGTCCCAACTTCGGGGGCTGGGACGGCAGCTCCTGAACATTCACGGACAGCACGACGGCCAGCAATTGTTGGACCCCGCCTGCCATCTGGACTACCTGGACCGGTTCGGTGAGCTGGAGGGCTCCAGGGCTGCCTTCAAGGCGGCCTATGATGCCATGTCCGCCCTGCGGCGGGAGATGTCTGCTTTGCGGATGGACGAGGCGGAGAAGGCCCGGCGTATCGACAGCCTGACCTTTCAGATCGGCGAGCTGGAGCGGGCCGACCTGAAGCCGGGAGAGGAGGAGGAGCTCACCCAGCGGCGGAAGGTGCTGCGCAACGCGGGTAAGCTCATCGACGCCGTGGAGGGCGCCCACATGGCCCTCTCCGGAGACGAGGAGAGCGAGGGGGCCGTGGCCCTCATTATGTCGGCGGAGCAGTCTCTCTCTGGAGCCAAGGGGGTCAGTGACCAGATCGCCGACCTGGCCCAGCGCCTCACCGAGCTGCGCTGCGCCGCGGACGACGCTGCCGAGCTGGTCCGGGACCTCCGGGACAGCCTGGACTTTGAGCCGGGGGAGCTGGACGACCTGGAGAGTCGTCTGGACGTGATCTACCGGCTGCGGAAGAAGTACGGCGCCACAGTGGAGGACATGCTGGACTACCTGGCCCGGTGCAAAGCGGAGCTAGAGCAGATCGAGGACTCCAGCGAGACCCTGGCCCGGTTGGAGAAGAAGCTGGCCGCTGCCCTGGAAAAGGCCCGGGAGGAGGGCGCCAAGCTCACCGCGGCCCGTAAGAAGGCGGCGGCGGCGCTGGAAAAGCTCATCCAGGAAGAGCTGCGGCAGCTGGACATGCCAAAGGTGCGCTTTCAGGTGGACTTCGCCCCCAAGGGCGGGGAGCTTGCCATGGATGAGACGGGCATGGATGAGGTGCAGTTCCTCATGTCGGCCAACGTGGGCGAGGATCTGAAGCCCATCCACAAGATTGCCTCCGGCGGTGAGCTCTCCCGCATCATGCTGGCGCTGAAAAATGTGCTGGCGGAGAACGACGATGTGAGCACCCTGGTCTTTGACGAGGTAGACACCGGCGTCAGCGGCCGGGCAGCTCAGAAGGTGGCGGAGAAGATGGCCCAGGTGGCCCGGCGGAAGCAGGTCCTCTGTGTTACCCATCTGCCCCAGATCGCCGCCATGGCGGATACCCACTTCTCGGTGGAGAAAGGGGAGCGGGACGGGCGGACCTACACGGCGGTGGAGCGGCTGGAGGCTGGCCGCCGCCGGGAGGAACTGGCCCGGCTCACCGGCGGCGCCCATATCACACCCGCTATGCTGGCAGGTGCCGGGGAGCTGCTGGAGAGCGCCGAGACCTACAAGCGGAGGCTTACATGAGACAGGATAAGGGAACGGAGGAGGTGCAGGTCACCTTCTCCCTCGGTCGGGCGGAATATGTCCGGGCAGTGCGCTATTATCTGCGCAAAAGCCATCTGGTAAGTTGGGTCCAGGTGCTGGTCATCCTCATCGCTCTGGCGGCTGCTGTGGTCATGGAGACTTTAATGGAGCGGATGAGCTTCCTTTGCACCCTCTTGGTGGTCTTCTCTGTTATGGTGGCCTTCTACGGCCTGTGGCTGTATGTCATCCAGCCGGGGCGGCTCTATGACAAAAATCCGGCGCTGGGACGGCAGGTGTCCTTTCTCTTCAACCGGGAGGATCTGTCCCGGCAGGATGAACAGACGGCGGTGCTGCTGGATTGGGACCTGAAGGAGCTCTGGCGGGGGAAGGAGTTCTATTACCTTTTTCGGGGGGAGGAGGGCTACCTACTGCTGCCCAGGTCTGCCTTTCAGAGCGAGGAGGACCGGCTCCGCTTCGAGTTCCTGGCTCAGACGGCCTGTCCGGAGGCAAAGGTAAAACATTTTGATTGACAATGCAGGCGGGCTGTGCTAGAATGCCCGTTGTATACAACGCAAAGATGAGGAAAAGTAATCTTCGGATACCCTGCGCAGAGAACCCCCGGTTTGGTGGAAGGGGGAGAGGGCCTGAGGACGAATACCCCTCGGAGCGGCCGCCTGAACCGCAAGCAGTAGGGCGTGTCGGGAGCGCCCGTTATCGCGCGGCCGTGTGATGGCACGGCGTGAGGCCCTTTTCCGTGAGGGAGGGGCGAACCAGAGGTGGTACCGCGTATCCACGCCCTCTGTCCCAAAAGGACAGGGGGCGTTTTTTATCGTACACTAGAAAGAGAGGAAAAGACACATGGAATGGTCGCTCACATGCCTGCGCTGCGGGACTGAAATGGTCTGTCTGGGTACGCGGGACTTCCAACTGGGACAGGAAACGATGTTTTTTGACTCTCATTTCTGGGAAGGTGCACTGGAACTGGAGATTTTCGGCTGTCCTTCCTGCGGGAAGGTAGAGTTCTTCTCAGAGAAGGTCCAGGAGTGGACCACCGAGTATGAATGCCCAATCTGCCACGCCAAATACCCCAGGGATGCGGAGCGCTGCCCCAAATGCCTGACTAAACGGGAAAAGAAGTAGGGGCGCGGTATGGAGCACAGAAGCTTTGGACGAAGGGAGCCCGGGGTGGTCTACCGGGACCGGGCCGGTGCCTATGCGGTAATCCTGGACGACGCTGGAAACGCCGCCCTGGTGGAGGCTCCGGCGGCCGGCGGGCCGGAACGGGGACTTTTCCTTCCGGGGGGCGGCATGGAGGCGGGAGAGACCCCGGAGGTCTGTCTCCGCCGGGAGTGCCTGGAGGAGCTGGGCCGGGAGATCGAGCTGGAC
Organism: Intestinimonas sp. HCP28S3_D6; assembly: GCF_052065695.1. Lineage (NCBI taxonomy): Bacteria > Bacillati > Bacillota > Clostridia > Eubacteriales > Intestinimonas > Intestinimonas sp. HCP28S3_D6. Next base: position 50,926 of record NZ_JBQHTM010000011.1, on the reverse strand, counting down.
GGCCCCCTCTGTACCGGCGAGGAATATCTGTTTGCCACCAGCGACCGGCGCTATCTCCATGTGATGGGCCGCTGTTACCGGGCGGTCCTGGGTCCGCAGGTGCAACCCCCCGTCGAGCACGACCACGTGCTCCGGTGGGTTCCGGCGGAGTGGGCCGCTGAACATATGTTTTTAAATTATCAGGCCTGGGCCGTCAGGCTGGCCTGGGAAGAAAGGATGCAGGAAAAATGACCATTTACGACGAACTGAAGGCCAGAGGGCTGGTTGCCCAGGTCACCGACGAGGAAGAGATCAAGGACCTCATCAACAACGGCAAGGCCACCTTCTACATTGGCTTCGACCCCACCGCCGACTCCCTCCATGTGGGTCACTTCATGGCACTGATGCTTATGCGCCGGATGCAGAAGGCGGGTAACCGCCCCATCGCCCTCATCGGTGGTGGCACCGGCATGGTGGGCGACCCCTCTGGCCGTAGTGATATGCGGACCATGATGACGGTGGAAACCATCCAGCACAACTGCGACTGCTTCAAGAAGCAGATGAGCAAATTCATTGATTTCTCCGACGGTAAGGCCCTCATGCTTAACAACGCCGACTGGCTACTGAAGCTCAACTACGTGGATGTGCTCCGCGAAGTAGGTGCCTGCTTCAGCGTAAACAACATGCTGCGGGCCGAGTGCTACAAGCAGCGTATGGAGAAGGGGCTCTCCTTCCTGGAGTTCAACTACATGATCATGCAGTCCTACGACTTCTACCACATGTTCCAGACCGTGGGCTGCAACCTCCAGTGCGGCGGCGACGACCAGTGGTCCAACATGCTGGGTGGCACCGAGCTCATTCGCCGGAAGCTGGGCAAGGACGCCTACGCCATGACCATCACGCTGCTGCTCACCAGTGAGGGCAAGAAGATGGGTAAGACCCAGGCCGGCGCCGTGTGGCTGGATCCGGAAAAGACCTCTCCCTACGACTTCTACCAGTACTGGCGGAATGTGGACGACGCCGACGTGCTCAAGTGTCTGCGGATGCTCACCGAGCTGCCCCTGGAGCAGATCGACGAGATGGACCACTGGGAGGGCGCCCAGCTCAACCGGGCCAAGGAGATCCTGGCCTTCGAGCTCACCAAGCTGGTCCACTCCGAGGAGGAGGCTCAGAAGGCTCAGGACGCTGCCCGGGCTCTGTTCTCCACCGGCGGCGACAAGAGCAACATGCCCACCACCGAGCTCTCCGCCGGCGACCTCACCGAGGGGCAGATCACCGTGGTGGACCTGATGGTGAAGTGCGGCCTCACCCCCTCTAAGGGCGAGGCCCGGCGCCTCATCCAGCAGGGCGGTGTGGAGCTCAACGGCGAGAAGGTGACCGACACCGCCGCCGTAGTGGTAGCCGCCGCTCTGGAAGGGGAGGGCACCACCATCAAGAAGGGTAAAAAGGTCTTCCATCGGGCCGTGCTGGCCTGAGCAAAAAGGCGGGTGCCGATTTGGTGCCCGCCTTTTTAGAATCTTTTGATTTTCTTAAGGAAGAATGGTTAGACATCGAAATAAGAGCATGGTACAATAAGAGTGACCATATACGAGGGGAGATCTGAAGGCCGTGCAGAAAAAACCATGGCCGCTGGACACGAGGACAATCTCAAACCTGATCATCGTGCTCATCGGCATCCTGTTCTACTTTGTACTCTACCGCTTTGATGAGGTGAGGGCCAAGATCTCGATGGTGACGGGGGTACTCTCACCCTTTATCATCGGCTTTGCCATCGCCTATCTGCTCAATACGCCCACCACTTTTTTTGAGGAGAAGGTCTACCACAAGCACAGGCACGGGCGTGCCCTGGCCATCGTTACAGTTTACGTTCTGGCTGCCGCTTTCCTGGCGATCCTGCTCAACCTCATCCTGCCCCAGGTGTGGAGTAGTGCGGTGGAGCTGGTCAACAACATGTCCAGCTATATGCGTGGCCTGGACGCTTTGGTACAGGATATCATCACCCGTTTCAACCTGGAGGGGGAGGGCATCAACGAGATGCTGACCACCTATCAGAACTTCGTCCAGTCCCTGACCGATCTGGCCATTTCGAAGGTGAGCTCCTCACTGCCTCAGATCTGGAACCTGGGTGTGGCTTTGGGCAGCGGTGTAATCTCTGCTCTGACCGCGCTGATCTCCTCCATCTACATGCTCTCCGGCAAAAACCGGCTGGTCCCCCAGCTCAAAAAGCTCATCTATGCCACTATCCCCAAGAAAAAAGCAACCTGGTTCCTGGGGGTGTGCGGCCAGGCCAACCGCATTTTCGTGGGCTTTATCAATGGCAAGATCATCGACTCCGCCATCATTGGCGTGCTCTGCTTTGTCCTTAATCTGATCCTCCAGATCCCCTATAACATCCTCATTGCCGTTATCATCGGTGTCACCAATGTGATCCCCTTCTTCGGACCCATCATCGGTGCCGTGCCCTGTATCATGATCCTCATCATTGTGGACCCCTGGGCGGCGCTGCGGTTCGCCGTACTGGTGCTGGCCCTTCAGCAGTTCGACGGCAACATCTTGGGGCCCAAGATCCTGGGCGACAGTACCGGTCTCTCTGCTATCTGGGTGCTGGTGTCTATCGTGGTGTGCGGCGGGCTCTTCGGCTTCCCCGGGATGCTCCTAGGCGTACCCACCTTTGCCGTGCTCTATGCCCTGGTCCGGGAGTGGGTGAACCACCGGCTCCGGGAGAAGGGAATTGACGGCGACGGGAATCCGCTCCTGCCGTCGTCGGAGGGTGCGGACAAGTCCAAATTCGAACAATAAAAAACGGTCTCCGGTAGCCATACCGGAGACCGTTTTTTATTGTTAGCTGTTAAATTTCCACCGGTGTCTGGAGCCAGTCCAGAAGGTCGTCCATGTTATAGAGACCGGGTGCCTGGCATTGGGCCAGGAATCGGGCGGCCTTCAGAGCGCCGGAGGCGAAGACCTCCCGGGACTGGGCGGAGTGGCGCAGCTCGATGAGCTCGTCCCGGCCGGCGAAGAGGATCTCGTGGTCGCCGGCGATGGTGCCGCCTCGGACAGAGGAGATGCCGATCTCCCGGCGGTCCCTGGGCTTCCGGACGGTGTGGCGGTCCCACACGTATTCCGGCTCATAAGGCAGAGTCTCGGACAGGGCGTCGGCCAGCAGGAGAGCTGTGCCGCTGGGGGCGTCCACCTTTTTGTTGTGGTGGCGCTCTACGATCTCGATGTCAAAGTCTTCGCCCAACATCTGGGCGGCCTGACGGGCCAGCTTGGAGAGCACATTGATGCCCAGGGAGAAATTGGCCGAGCGGAAGACGGGAATGCTCCGGGCCGCTGACTCAATCTCCAGAAGCTGGTCCTCAGAGTAGCCGGTGGTGGCTAGGACCACGGGCAGCTGCCGCTTGACGCAGTAGCCCAGAAGGCCAGTGAGGGTGGCCGGGTGGGAGAAGTCCACCGCCACCTGGGCGGGGACGGTGCACTCGGCGGGGGAGGAGAAGACGGGGAAATCCCGGTCAGCGGTGCCAAGAATGTCGAAGCCGGCGGCGATGTGGAGATCGGGCTGGTCGGCGCACAGAGCCTCCAGCACCCGGCCCATCCGCCCGTTGCAGCCGGAGAGGATCAGGTCCAGCATGATGGTTCCTCCTTTTTATCGTTTCGTAAAAAGACAGACGGCCGTGGAGCAGCACGGCCGTCTGGTGTTGGTTTTACTGACCGGCGCCGGAGGCCGGGAGCAGACCAGTCCGCTCCATGGCGGCCCGGAGGACCTCCAGGTTGGCGGGGGAGATGTCGCACAGGGGGAGGCGCAGCCCGCCCACGTCCTTGCCCATGAGGTTGAGGGCGGCCTTGACAGGGATGGGGTTGACCTCACAGAAGAGGGCGTCGATCAGGTCCATATGCTCCAGCTGGAGCCGGGCAGCCTCCTCAAAGCGGCCCTCCAGACAACGATGGGTGATGTCTACCATGAGCTTGGGGTCGATGTTGGCCACCACGGAGATGACGCCCTTGGCACCCAGGGACATCATGGGGACCACCTGGTCGTCGTTGCCGGACCAGATGAAAAAGTCATCGCCACAGAGGTAGCGTGTGTGGGTGATGAGGTTCAGGTTGCCGCTGGCCTCCTTCACGCCGTTGATCTTGGGGTTCTGGGAGAGAACCTTGTAGGTCTCAGCGGTGAAGGAAACGCCGGTCCGGGAGGGCACATTGTAGAGGATAATGGGCAGCTCGGTCCGGTCGGCGATGTACTCATAGTGGCGGATGAGGCCCTCCTGAGAGCACTTGTTGTAGTAGGGGGTAACGTGGAGGAGGGCATCGGCGCCGGAGTCCTCGGCGTGCTGGGAGAGGTACACGGCGGCGGAGGTGTCGTTGCTGCCGGCGCCGGCGATGACCTTCACCCGGTGGTTCACATGCTTGACACAGAAGTTGACGGCGGCGATGTGCTCCCGCAGGGTGAGGGTGGAACACTCACCAGTGGTGCCCACGGCGCAGATGGCGTCCACGCCGGCGGCGATCTGCTCATCGATGAGCTGGGCGAAGCGGTCGTAGTTGATGGCGCCGCTCTGGTCGAAGGGCGTGACGATGGCGGGGCAGGCACCGGTGAAAATGGGCTCTCTCATATTCAATTACCTCCTGATTAGACAGGTGTGCTGTCCACGGAGGCGCAAAGTTAGATCTATCTCTATGGTCTCTTACGCCTTAACGATGTAGCCCTCAGCGCACAGCAGTTCGGCAAGCTCTACCGCGCCGCCTGCTGCGCCCCGGAGGGTGTTGTGGGACAGACACACAAACTTATAATCGTACTGGGTATCCGGGCGGAGGCGTCCAATGGAGATGGTCATTCCATTGCCCAGGCCGCGGTCAAGTCTGGCCTGGGGACGATCGGACTCCTCAAAATAGTGGAGGAACTGCTCGGGAGCAGAGGGGAGCTTGAGCTCCTGAGCACGGCCACGGTATTCCGCCCAGATGGCCTTCATCTCATCCATCGGGGGCACCTTTTCAAAATCCACGAAGACGGCGGCAGTATGCCCGTTGGACACGGGGACACGGAGACACTGGGCGGTGATGGCCGGCTTGACGGCGTTGACGATGACGCCATTTTCCACCCGGCCCCAGACCTTCATAGGCTCCTGCTCGGATTTCTCCTCCTCGCCGCTGATATAGGGGATCACGTTGTCCACCATATCGGGCCAGGACTCGAACGTCTTCCCGGCGCCGGAGATGGCCTGGTAGGTGCACACCAGGATCCGCTCCAGGCCGAAGCCGCGCAGGGGATGGAGGGCGGGCACATAGCTCTGGATGGAGCAGTTGGACTTGACCGCGATGAGCCCGCGCTTCATCCCCAGTCGCTTTCGCTGTGCCTCGATCACCTTGATATGCTCCGGGTTCACCTCAGGGATGACCATGGGCACATCCTCCGTCCAGCGGTGGGCAGAATTGTTGGAGATCACCGGGCACTCGTGGCGGGCGTAGGATTCCTCCAGAGCGCGGATCTCCTCTTTTTTCATGTCAACGGCGGAGAAGACGAAGTCCACCATGGAGGCGATCTTCTCCACGTCGGCCTCGGCGTTCATGACCACCATGTTTTTGGCCTGCTGGGGGATGGGGGTGTCCATGGCCCAGCGGCCCCCCACGGCCTCCTCATAGGTCTTGCCGGCGGAACGGGGACTGGCCGCGATGACCGCCAGTTCAAACCAGGGATGGTTCTCCATCAAAGTCACAAAACGCTGGCCAACCATGCCAGTGCCGCCGATTACACCAACCTTGTATTTTTCCATGCCGAAGACCTCCATTTATTGTGCGCTCACCCGTATTCTATCCGGGAGAGGCTCCCAACTTGCCTGTCCGCCGGAAAAACGGCGGTTGCAATGCTGTCGGGTTTTGTACTATAATGTCTCCTGTATCCACGCGTTCCGGGGCATACAAAAAGATGCCCAGACCCTTTTTGGGGGGAGGGGCGTGGAGGGTATTTTCGATAGTGTAGCACAATTCTTTTTCAATGTAAACCGCTAATTCGCAGAAATGGAGCTTCCTCATGGGCAAAAGTTTGATTCGATTTGTAGCAGTCCTCCTGGCTGCCGCCCTCTGTCTCGGGTGTGTGACCTTCGCTGCCGGTTCTGATACCAAGGAGACCCTGCGTGTGGGCCTCTTTTACGGAAGTACCGCGCTGCCGGGTGCCAACCTGGAAAACAGCGTGGGGAGCGGTTACCGCTTCGGCTGGTATGACGACAATCTGACCTTCCACCAGCTGGGAAGCTCTACAGAGACACAGATCTCCGTGGTCAAGACCCAGAACGTCACTCTCTCCGGCGGAAACTATGTGGATGGCACCGGTTCGGTGACGGTGGGCTGTTTTCACCTCCAACTCCCCACGACCTATACCAGCTTTGAGGAAGCCCAGGCCGCCGCATCGACGGTGTCCAATGGGTTTCCCGCCTGGATCGAGGGGACATACTATGTGAGGGTGGGCGCCTACACCACCAAGGAGGAAGCCCTCTCGGCCCAGACTGCACTTGGCCTGTCCACCGCCGCGGTGGTAGGCACCAGCGGCTACGCTGTCACGGTGGTGGTCACCAAGACCGGAAAGCCTATTTTTCAGTTTGATGGGGGACAGGGGTACAGTCTGGGTATCCAGCCCGGACTGGACAATAGTGTCAAGACGGTCACCTGGTTCAAGGGCTACCGCTATTACGGCGGATTCCAGTACCGCCGAAGCGGTGGGAATCTCACCGTCATCAATATCGTGAACCTGGAAGACTACATTAAGGGCGTCCTCCCCTATGAGATGAGCAACAGCTGGCCACTGGAGGCCTTGAAGGCCCAGGCGGTGTGCGCCCGGACCTACGCTGTCACCAATACCGTCAGCCACGCCAGCAGCGGCTTTGACGTGTGCAACAACACCCACTGCCAGATGTACCAGGGGCTGAATCTGGCCAATGACCGCACCGACCAGGCCGTGGAGGAGACGGCGGGGGAGTACGTGCGCTACCAGGGCCAGCCGGCCATCACCTACTACTCGGCCAGCGACGGCGGCGCCACCGAGGACGTGCGGAACATCTGGAACTCCACCGCCAACCTGCCCCACCTCAAGGGGGTCATCGACCCCTATGAGGCCGACCTGGCCGACAGCATCTCCCAGTACAACTGGACGGTCACCGTCTCTAAGTCGGAGATCGCCTCCAAGCTTCAGAGCAAGGGCTACAACTGCGGCGCCATCGTGGACGCCTACGTGGCGGAGCTCAGCGAGACGGGGAATCCCAAAACCATCACCTTCGTGGATGCCAACGGAAAGAAGTGGTCCTTCGGGCCGGAGACCCTGCGGATCTGGTTTGGTTTGCGCTCCAACCGCTTTACGGTTGGCGGCGGCAGCGTCAGCAACACCTATTATGTGAACGGCACCTCCGACATCCTGAGCTCCGTCAGCGGGGCGTACGCGGTGGGCGGTGACGGCACCGTGAGCACCATCTCCGGGACTCCCTATGTGGCCACGGCTTCCGGCACGGGGCTTCTGGGGAGCGCCTCCTCCACGACCTCGTCCGGAACCAGCGTCACCTTTACCGGTTCCGGCTACGGCCACAACGTGGGCATGAGCCAGCAGGGCGCCCGGGCTATGGCACTGCGGGGGATGGACTACATCGATATTCTGACCTTCTACTTCACCGACGTTACGGTGGGTTGACAAATGACAAGGAAAGCGGGAACTTGATTTGAAGACATCGGATTTTTACTATGACCTGCCCCAGGAGCTCATCGCCCAGACCCCTCTGGACCGTCGGGACGGGTCCCGGCTGATGGTGCTGGACAAGAATACCGGCGCAGTGAAGCATATGCACTTCTATGACCTGCCCAGCCTGCTGCGCCCCGGCGATTGCCTGGTGCTCAACGACTCCCGGGTGCTGCCCGCCCGACTGCTGGGCCACCGGGAGCCCGGCGGCGGTGCGGCGGAGGTGCTGCTCCTCAACGACAAGGGGGACAAGACCTGGGAGTGCCTGGCCCGGCCGGGCAAGAAGATGAAGCCTGGAACAAAACTCTCCTTTGGCGACGGTCTGCTCACCGCTGAGGTCACCGAGACCCTGGAGGGCGGCAACCGGCTGGTCCGTTTTCACTATGACGGCATTTTCCTGGAGCTGCTGGAGCAGCTGGGCAAGATGCCTCTGCCGCCCTACATCAAGGCGGAGCTCCAGGACCCGGAGCGCTATCAGACGGTGTACTCCAGGGAGGTGGGATCGGCGGCAGCTCCCACCGCCGGGCTCCACTTCACCAAGGAGCTTCTGGAGCAGATCCAGGCCATGGGCGTCTCCCTGGCCTATGTGACCCTCCATGTGGGCCTGGGTACCTTCCGGCCCGTGAAGGAGGAGGAGATCACCGACCATGAGATGCACTCGGAGTACTGCATGATCTCCAAAGAGACGGCGGAGACCATCAATGAGACCCGCCGGAAGGGGGGACGGGTGATCTGTGTGGGGACCACCTCCTGCCGGACCATCGAGTCCTGGGCCGCCGAGGACGGCACCCTGAAGGAGTCCGCCGGGTGGACCAATATCTACATCTACCCCGGCTACCGGTTCAAGGTGCTGGACGCCCTCATCACCAACTTCCACCTGCCGGAGTCCACCTTAGTGATGCTGGTTTCGGCCTTGGCCGGGCGGGAGCACATCCTGGCAGCCTATGAGGAGGCGGTCCGGGAGAAATATCGGTTCTTCTCCTTCGGAGATGCCATGTTCATCTGTTAAATGGGAAAAAGGTCCGGCGTACAGCATGTACGCCGGACCTTTTTCATCCCTTGGGTTTTGGTTTAAAGAGGAGGGCCACGATGCAGCCGAAGAAGATGGCGGCAGCGATGCCACCGGCGGCCGCCGTAACGCCGCCGGTGAAGGCGCCCAGCAGGCCGTCCTCGGCCACGGCCTCCTTTACGCCCTTGGAGAGCAGATAACCAAAGCCGGTGAGGGGAACGGTGGCGCCGGCGCCGCCAAAGTCGACGATGTGCTGGTAGATGCCCAGGCCGCCCAGCACCACCCCGGAGACCACATAGAGCACCAGGATCTTGGCAGGGGTCAGCTTGGTCCGGTCAATGAGGATCTGGCCGATAAGACAAAAGGTCCCTCCGCAGAGGAAGGCCCGCAGATAAGGGAGAAATCCATCCATTTTTATACTCCTTTCTCCGTGGAGATGGCCACAGCGTGACAGATGCCGGGGATGCTCTCTCCCTGGAGAGAGGAAATGGGGGAGAGAAGGGCGCCGGTGCCGCAGAAGAGGATGTTTTTCCAGCGGCCCTCGGCCATGCCGCGGAGCAGGTATCCATTGAGCACCACGGCGGAGCACCCGCAGCCGGACCCGCCGCAGTGGACGTCCTGGGCGGGGAGATCGAAGATCATCACACCGCAGTCGTCATAGTTGCTCAGTTCCACGCCGTCGGCGCGGAAGAGGTCCAGCACGATGGACTTGCCCAGCTCTCCCAGATCGCCGGTGACGATGAGGTCATAGTAGGAGGGCTTGCGCCCGGTTTCGGAAAAGTGGGCGGTGAGGGTGCTGTACGCGGCGGGGGCCATAGCCGCCCCCATGTTGTTGGCGTCCTTGATACCCTTGTCCACAACCTTGCCGATGGTGGCGTGGGTGACGTAGGGGCCGTTCCCTTCCCGAGAAAGGACAGTGGCGCCGGCACCTGTTACCGTCCACTGTGCGGTGGGGGTGCGCTGACCTCCGTATTCAAGGGGGGTGCGGTACTGCCGCTCGGCGGAACAGAAGTGGGAGGAGGCCACCGCTGCCGCCCAGGTGCCGAATCCGCCATCCAGGGTCATAGATGCCATGACCAGACCCTCCGCCATGGTGGAGCAGGCGCCGTAAAGCCCGAGGAAGGGCACATCCTGGCCACGAACGGCAAAGGAGGAGGCGATACACTGGTTAAGCAGGTCGCCGGCAAAGAGCATATCCAAGGAAGAGGGAGCCTGCCCCGCCTTGTCCAGGGCGCTCTGGAGGGCCAGCCGCTGCATGGCGCTCTCCGCCTTCTCCCAGCTGGATTCTCCAAAACTGTCATCCTGATTGATGAGGTCGAAGAAAGTGGCCAAGGGGCCATCACCCTCCTTTTTGCCCACCACGCTGGCATACCCGGCAATGGTGGGTGGATTGGCAAAGGCCACAGTCTGACGGCCCAGCTTTTTTACGGTCATTAGGCTTCCTCCCATCCGCACACAGCGTATTTGAACGGAATTAGTTTGAACAGATTTCCGCAAAATATCAGGACGCATTTTGTCGGGGGAACTGCTGGTCAAATGTGGGAAGATGCGATATAATAAAAATATATTTTTCACTTGATGGAGTTTGATCGATATGGTAGAAGAAGCCAAGCGCACCATCGCCTACCTCTGCCCGGCCTGCCATCAGGCTGTGGTGGCGGAAAAGACGGTCTTCTCTCTGGCTGCGGCGCCCGGGAAGATTCCCTGCCCCTGCGGTAAGTCGGCGCTCAAAACGGAGATCGTGGGAGACCGGGTCAAGCTGACGGTGCCCTGTCTTTTCTGTGAGAAGGAGCACACCGTGACCTGCTCCACCCATGCCTTCCTCCACGAGAAGGCTCTGGCCTTTGCCTGCGCTGCCTCCGGGCTGGACTGCTGCTATGTGGGAGAAGAGGGACCAGTCTTTGCCGCCATGGAGCGCCTGGAGGAGGCGGTGGACAAGCTGGAGGCCGCCTCCGGAGAGAAGGGAACCTTCCTGGACGAGATCATCATGCATGAGATCCTCTCCGAACTGCGGGATATCGCCCAGCGGGGCGGGATCTCCTGCACCTGCGGCTCCAAGGAGTGGAGGCTCCAGGTGAACTTCAGCTCTGTGGACCTTATCTGCGGCCACTGCGGCCGGGCGCTGCGCATCCCCGCTGCCACTGCTGATGATCTAGAGGATCTGTGCTGTAAAAATACCCTTCTCATCAAGGGAAAGGAGGGGTAACTCATGTATCATGAGGCCTCGTTTCAGGTCGGGGCACGGGATGTCGATCCTTTTAACCAGTGCCGCCCCTCCTCTATGATGGACTTTCTTCAGGAGGCCGCTACCGGCGCAGCCGTGGAGCTCCATGTTTCCCGGGAGGAGATGCTTCGAAGCTACAACGTCTTCTGGATGCTTGCCCGGATCTGGTATCGTCTGGACACACCTGTCTTTTGGGATGACAAGCTCACGGTTCAGACTTGGCACCGGGGGAGTGGCCATGGCGCCTCCATGTACCGGGATTTTGATATCTTCCGGGACGGTAAAACCATTGGAGAAGGGATCAGTCTGTGGGTCCTGGCCGATGTAGAGACCCGGAAGCTGCGACGGGTATCCGATCTTCCGGAGTTTGACGGAACCTCTGGCGGCGACCGCTGCAAAAGCCGGTTGCTGCCCAAGCTCCGCATGCCGGTTCCTCTGGAATCGGCGGGAGAGCGGCGGCTCTGGTACAGCGACTGCGATGTGAACGGCCACGTCAATAATGTCCACTACGCCGACTACGCCTGTGATGCCATCGGGCTGGAGGAGGTTGGTCGGGGACAGTTTGTCTCCCAGGTCCATATCGGCTACCTGAAGGAGTGCAGGGCGGGGGAGACCATTCGCCTGTCCGTGGGCCGTCAAGACGATACCTTTTATGTCCAGGGAGACGGTGTGGAGGGAAAGCCCAGATTCGATGCGGCTTTGACCCTGTCCCCTCTTGACAACCCCCACCTTGGGGCATAGAATATATCAAATATGTTTTCCCGCGTCGGATACGATGAAATAAAATGAAGGAGTGGAGTCCATGTTCAATACGGATGCCGCCAGCAAGTTCGTGCGGCAGGGCCTGACTTTTGACGACGTGCTGCTGATCCCCGCCGAGAGCAACGTCCTGCCCGCTGACATCGATCTGCACACCCAGCTCACCAAGAAGATCCGCCTGAATATCCCCGTGATGAGTGCCGCCATGGATACCGTCACCGAGTACCGGATGGCCATCGCTATCGCCCGTGAGGGCGGCATCGGCATCATCCATAAGAACATGTCCATCGGCCAGCAGGCCGAGCAGGTGGACATGGTGAAGCGCAGCGAGAACGGCGTCATCACCAACCCCTTCTGGCTGGCCCCCGGCCACACCCTGGCCGAGGCCGACGAGCTCATGGCCAAGTACCGCATCTCCGGTGTCCCCATCTGTGACCACGGCAAGCTCATCGGCATCATTACCAACCGTGATATGAAGTTCGAAGAGGACATGGACCAGCTCATCGACAACGTGATGACCAAGGACCACCTGGTCACCGCCAAGGAGGGCACCACCCTAGAGGAGGCCAAGCAGATCCTCCGCAAGCATAAGATTGAGAAGCTGCCCATCGTGGACGACGAGTTCCATCTCAAGGGTCTCATCACCATCAAGGACATCGAAAAGGCCGAGGTCTATCCCAACTCCGCCCGTGACGAAAAGGGCCGGCTGCTGGTGGGCGCCGCCATCGGCGTCACTTCAGACGTGATGGACCGTGTGGCCGCTCTGGTGGAGGCCGGCGCCGACGTGCTGTGCCTGGACTCCGCCCACGGCCATTCCCACAACATCCTGGAGTGCGTCAAGCGCATCAAGGCCCTCTATCCCGACGTGCAGCTCATCGCCGGCAATGTGGCCACCGCCGAAGGCACCCGGGCCCTCATTGAGGCCGGCGCCGACTGCGTGAAGATCGGCATCGGTCCCGGCTCCATCTGCACCACCCGCGTGGTGGCCGGCATCGGCGTGCCCCAGATCACCGCTGTCTATGACGCCGCCTGCGTCGCCGCTGAGTATGGCATTCCCATCATCGCCGATGGCGGCATCAAGTACTCCGGAGACATTGTCAAGGCCATCGCCGCCGGCGGCAACGTAGTCATGCTGGGCTCCCTGCTGGCGGGCTGCGAGGAGTCCCCCGGGGACACCGAGGTCTACCAGGGACGGCAGTTCAAGGTGTACCGCGGCATGGGCTCCCTGGGCGCTATGGCCAAGGGATCCAAGGACCGTTACTTCCAGGAGAACAACAAGAAGCTGGTGCCCGAGGGCGTAGAAGGCCGTGTTCCTTACAAGGGAGGCCTGGGCGAGACCATCTACCAGATGATGGGGGGCCTGCGGGCCGGTATGGGCTACTGCGGCTGCGGCACCATCGAGGATCTGCGCACCAAGGGCCAGTTCATTCAGATCACCAGCGCTGGCCTCAAGGAGAGCCATCCCCATGATATCTATATCACCAGAGAGGCTCCCAACTATACCGTCAATCCCCAGTAACGACCAGAAAAGGCCCGCGCCGTCGGCGCGGGCCTTTTTTCCTCACACACAAAGGAGGGATCGCCGTGCTCAAGCTCCTGCTGGGACGGGCCGGGACAGGAAAGACAGCCGAAGTTTTGAAGCGGATCGCCGCTGGAGGAGGGAGGCGGCAACTGCTCATTGTACCTGAGCAGGCCTCCCATGAGACGGAGCGGCGGCTATGCGCCGTGGCGGGTAATCAGGTCTCCCTCTACGCTGAGGTTCTCTCCTTTACCCGCCTAACTAGCCGGGTGCTGGCCCGGTCCGGGGGACTGGCGGCACCCGCCCTGGACCCGGGAGGTCGGGTACTCCTCATGTGCGCCGCTCGGAAGGCGGTCTCCAGCGCCCTCACGGTCTACGCCCGGCCCTCCCAGAAGCCGGCCTTCCTCACCGGCCTGCTGGCCACTCTGGATGAGTGCAAGCAGTACTGTGTCTCCCCGGAAGATCTGACCAAGGCGGGGGAGGAGCTGGAGGGACAGGAGGGGGAGAAGCTCCGGGATCTGGGCCTCATCTTCGGCGCCTACGACGCGCTAACGGCTCGGGTGGCCGCCGACCCTCGGGACCGGCTCACCCGCCTGGCCGAGGGCCTGGCGGAGAGCGGCTGGGCCCATGGAATCTCTGTCTACGTAGATGGCTTTACAGACTTTACACCCCAACAGATTCAGGTGCTGCGCCAGCTGTGGAAACAGGCCAGAGAGGTTACGGTGGTCCTCACCTGCACGCCGGAAGAGGAAGGGCAGACCGGCATTTTTGCTCCAGCCCGACGGACCATCGCACAGCTGAGCCGGGCGGCCAGGGCCGACCATGTGGAGGTGGAAATCGAGACCTTCCACGGGGAGAATAACTGTAAAGCAAAAGAACTTTCTTATATTGAGAAATACTTGTTCTACGAGATAGCGCAGCCGTGGGAGGGCCCGGCGGAGGGGGTCCGGCTGTTCACGGCGGCCACCCCCCGGTCCGAGGTGGAGTGGACGGCCGCCGAGATCCTGCACCTGATCCGGGAGGAGGGGCTCCGCTACCGGGAGATCGGCGTGGTGGCCCGGGGCTTTGATGCCTATGCCCCGCTCATCGAGGAGGTTTTTGGGCGATATGGCATACCGGTTTTCCTGGACAGCATGACCGACATCCTCCAAAAGCCGGTCTTTGCTGTGGTCACGGGGGCCCTGGATGTGGTGGCGGGGGATTACGACAGCGGTGACATATTCCGCTACCTGAAAACGGGGCTCACCGGTGTTGCCCGGTCGGACTGTGACCTGCTGGAGAACTACGTGCTGAAATGGGACCTAAAGGGGAACCGATGGACGGCATCGGCTGCCTGGGATATGCACCCCCGGGGGTATGGCTTCCCCATGACAGAGGAGGACCAGGCCCTGCTGGACCGCCTGAATGAGGTGCGGCGGCAGATTACCGTGCCGCTGGAAATGCTCCGGCGCAACACCGACGAGACCGGTGCGGGGCAGGCCGTGGCCCTGTATCAATTTCTGGAGCAGATCCGGCTGCCCCAGCGGCTGGAAGAGCGGGCCCAGGTGCTTCGAGCGCGGGGCGAGCTCAAGCGGGCGGAGGAGTACGGCCAGCTGTGGGAGATCCTCTGCGGCGGCCTGGAGCAGTGCGCCGCCATCCTGGGCCAGGCACCTCTGGGACTGGAGGAGTTTGCTCAGCTGCTCAAGCTGGTGCTTTCCCAGTACGATGTAGGCGCCATTCCTGTCTCCCTAGACCGGGTGACGGCAGGAGACGCCGCCCGTCAGGGTGACCGGCAATGCTCGGTTCTTTTCTTCCTGGGAGCCGATGACGGCGCGCTGCCCCAGGTGGCGCCGGCACCGGGGCTCTTCACCGACGATGACCGCAGCCTGCTTGCCTCCATGGGCCTGGAGCTCTCCCCGCAGCTCACCGATAAGCTGGACCGGGAAATGACCATTGTCTACGCCGCCTGTGCCCGGCCCGACCGCCATCTGACAATAAGCTGGGCCGTCCTGGGACCCCAGGGGGAGGAGCGGCGGCCGTCCTTCCTGTGGGAACGGCTGAGGCGGCTCTTTCCGGACGTCCTCCCAATTCGAGAACAGGCTCTGGGGGATGAATTCCGCCTGGCGGCACCCCGGCCCGCCCTGGAGCTGGCGGGGGAGCACCCGGAGGTCCTGGGCCTGCTCCGGGACCAGGAGGAGTTGGCGCCCCTGGCCCGGCGGCTGGAGCGGGGGGCGGGCCTGGAGCGGGGACGGCTCTGCCCGGACTCCGTGGCCCGGCTCTACGGCCGGAAGGTGCCCATGTCGGCCTCCCGAATGGATAAGTACCGATCCTGCCACTTCTCCTACTTCATGCAGTTCGGACTGAAGGCCAAGCCCCGGCAGACCGCGGGCTTCCAGGCGCCGGAGTATGGCACCTTCGTCCACTATGTGCTGGAGCATATCCTCAAGGACACTGCCTGGAAGGTGGAGGACAGCAACGGGGGGTGGACCTGGGACAGGGCAGTGGTCCGAAAGCGGATCAAGTCCGTCATGGAGACCTATATTGCCCAGGAACTGGGAGGGCTGGAGAACAAGACTCCGCGGTTCGTCTACCTTTTCAACCGGCTCATCCGACCGGTAACTCAGGTGGTAGAGAACGTGCTGGACGAGCTCTCTGTCTCCAGTTTTGAGCCCATCTCCTTTGAGCTGGGCTTCGGTGACCGGGGGGACCTGCCCCCGGTGGAGCTGACGATGGACGGAGTCACCGTCAGCGTCTCCGGCTTCGTGGACCGGGTGGACGGCTGGGTTCACGACGGGCGGCTCTACCTGCGAGTGGTGGACTACAAGACGGGCCGCAAATCCTTCGACCTCACCGAGGTGTGGAACGGCCTGGGCCTCCAGATGCTCCTCTATCTCTTCACCCTGGAGGAGAAAGGGGGATCACTTTACAACTATGCTATTACACCGGCCGGTGTCCTCTACCTGCCTGCCCGGGCGGCGGTGGCCAAGGGTAGCCGAGGCATGACGGAGGCGGAGCGGAAGAAGCAGACCGATGCCGAGCTGCGGCGCCACGGTCTCCTCCTGGACGACCCCGAGGTGCTGGAGGCCATGGAGGTCATGAACGAGGGCGGTCCCCGTTTTCTGCCTGTAAAGGTATCTAGCCGTACAGGCACTATCACCGGAGAGGCGCTGGTGACGGCGGAGAGGCTGGGCAAGTTGAAAAAGCATACTCAGCATATCCTGGCCGAGATCGCCGGGGAGCTGGCTTCCGGCATCATCGACGCCGACCCCTATTGGCGGGGACTGGAGAAGAACGCCTGCCTCTACTGTGACTATGCCTCCGCCTGCCACTTCGAGGACGGGCGGGGATCTGACAGGCGAAGATACTTGCCAACCATTGACAGCGAGACCTTCTGGTCCTCGGTGGCCGATGAGGAAGACGGAGATGCATGACCAGATGAGAAAGGGGGATAAGCCATGGGCTTTCCGCTGACCGAGGAACAGCGGGCGGTGGTGGAGGACCGGGGCGGCGGGCTGCTGGTGGCCGCCGCCGCCGGCTCAGGCAAGACTCGGGTGCTGGTGGAGCGGCTGCTGAGTCGGGTCCAGGAGGAAGGGGCGGATATCGACCGCTTCCTGGTCATTACCTACACCAAGGCGGCGGCGGCGGAGCTGCGGGGGCGTATCGCCCAGGAGCTGTCAGTCCGGCTGGCGGAGACGCCGGGAGACCGCCACCTGCGGCGGCAGGCCATGCTGCTCTACAAGACCCAGATCTCCACCATCCATGCCTTCTGCGCCCAGCTCCTGCGGGAGCACGGCCACCTGCTGGACTTGGAGGCCGACCTGCGGCTGTGCGACGAGAGCGAGGCGGGGGTGCTGATGCTCCAGGCTATGGACCAGGTTCTGGAGGAGCGGTACGATGCCATCCAGCCCGGGAGCGACTTTGCCTGTCTGCTGGACACCATGTCCGCCGGACGGGATGACAGCCGTCTGGTGGAGATCGCCCTGGACATTTACAGCAAGGTGCAGAGCCACCCCGATCCCCACGCCTGGCTGGAGGCTCAGGGCCGGGCCTTTGACCTGGAGGATGTCACCGATGCGGGGGAGACCGTCTGGGGCCGCCTGCTGCTGAGCCAGGCCAGGGAGCAGGTGGGCTACTGGAGGACCCGGATGGGGGAGGCCCTGGCCCTTTGCCAGGGGGATGAGAAGCTCAGCCGGGGCTATGCCCCCAGTCTGGCCGAGACCCTGGCAGATCTGGAGGCTTTTGAGACCACTCTGGGCCAGGGCTGGGACCGGGCGGCGGAGAAGGCCGCCGTTTCCTTCCCCCGGCTGGGGGCGGTGCGGGGCTGTGAGGACCCCGCCGTCCAGGAGCGGATCAAGACTATCCGGGAGGCCTGCAAGAAGCGGCTGGGCAAGCTGGCGGAGCGCTTTGCCGACAGCAGCGGGCAGCTTTTGGAGGACCTTCGGGCGGTGGCGCCGGCGGTGCGGGGGCTTTTTGCTCTGGTGGAGGATTTTTCAACCGCCTATACCGCCCTCAAGCGCCGCCGTCGGCTGCTGGACTTCTCCGACCTGGAGCATCTGGCCATCCGGCTCCTGCGGGAGAGCGACGGCTCCCCCACGGAGCTGGCCCAGCTGGTGGGCAGCCGGTACATGGAGGTCATGGTGGACGAGTACCAGGACACCAACGAGGCCCAGAACGCCATTTTCGACGCCATCTCCAGGGGAGGCAGGCGGCTTTTTATGGTGGGCGACGTAAAGCAGTCCATCTACCGCTTCCGGCTGGCCGACCCCACCATCTTCCTGGGCAAGTACCGCACCTTCAAGCCACGGGAAGAGGCTTCGGAGGGGGAAAACCGCCGTATCCTGCTGACCCGGAACTTCCGTTCCCGTCCCCAGGTGCTGGAGGGGGCCAACTTTCTCTTTTGCAACATCATGTCCGTGCCCTTTGGAGAGATGGACTACGCCGCCGACGAGGCCCTTTATCCCGGAGCGGAATTCCCCGGCCGGCCCGAGGACTACGCCGTGGAGCTGGACGCCCTGGACCTCTCCGGCGTGGAGCCGGAGGGCGAGGGGGAGAAGGCGCCCCGGGACCTGCTGGAGGCCCGCTTTGCCGCCCGGCGCATCCGGGGGCTGCTGGACGGCGGCTTCCGGGTGGCCGACGGGGAGGGGGGCACCCGCCCCCTGGAGCCGGGGGACGTGGTGATCCTGCTGCGCTCCCCCAACACCGTCCTGCGCCACTACGCCCGGGCCCTGGGGGAGCAGGGTCTGGCCTGGGAGGCCGAGGGCGGGGAGGACTTCCTGGCCTCCACCGAGGTGTCGGTGGCCCTCTCCTGCCTGCGCATCGTGGACAACCCCCGGCAGGACGTGCCCCTCATCTCGGTGCTCCGGTCCCCGGTGTGGGGCTTTTCGGCGGACCGGCTCTCTCAGATCCGCTCCGCCGCCCCCGACACTGACTTCTACGGCGCCCTGCTGGACGACGGCGGCGCCGACGTGAAGGAGTTCCTGGAGGAGCTGGACCGGCTGCGGGACCTCTCCTGCGACATGAGCTGCCACCAGCTCCTGTGGGAGATCTATGACCGCTTCGGCATGCTGGGCATCCTCAGCGCCATGGGGGACGGGGAGACCCGGCGTGGGAACTTGCTGGCCCTGGCAGAGTGCGCCCGGCAGTTCGAGTCCGCCGGCCACAAGGGCCTTTACGGCTTCCTCTCCTACCTGGACCGGGTGATGGACGCCGGCGGACGGCTGTCCGCCCCCAGCCCGGCGGGGGAGGGCAGCGGTGTGCGCATCCTGAGCATCCACCGCTCCAAGGGCCTGGAGTTCCCGGTGGTCTTCCTGTGCGGCCTGGCCCGACGGCTCAACCGGGAGGATATGCAGAAGCCCATGCTTTTCCATCCCAAACTGGGGGTAGGGCCTAAGGGCCTGGACCCGGAGCGGATGGTGGAATACACCACCCTGGCCCGGCAGGCGGTGGCCGCCCAGCTGGAGCGGGAGATGATGGCGGAGGAGCTGCGGCTCCTCTATGTGGCCATGACCCGGGCCAAGGAGAAGCTGGTCCTCACCTGCGCCCTCACCGGCGGGGCCAAGGACCTGCGCAAGCTGGCCGAGGACGCCGCCTGTCCCGTGGACCCACAGGCCCTGCTGTGTACCCAGTCGGCGGCCCAGTGGGTGCTGCTGCCGGTGCTGGCCCGGCCGGACGCCGGGGCCCTCCGGCGGGCCATGGAGCGGGACGTACCCCTCACCACTTCCGACTGCGGCCCGGCGTGGGACATCCGGTGGGTGGACGGCAGCGACCTGGGCGCGGCGCCTCCCCTCTGCAGACCGGCAGAGCAGGGAGGGACGCCGGAGACCGCCCAGCTGGATCTGGAGGGGCTGGCCCGGTGGCTTCGCTGGCGGTATCCCCACCAGGACGACACCCTCATCCCCTCCAAGCTCACCGCTACCCAGCTCAAGGGCCGGGACCTGGACCAGGAGGCGGCGGAGGCCGCCCCCCAGCCGCCCCGGCCCATCCAGTTCCCCCGTCCCCGCTTCGCGGCGGAGGAGCTGGGGCTGACGGCGGCCCAGAAGGGCACTGCCCTCCACCTGGTGATGCAGTTTATCGACTTCGACAAGTCCACCACCAAGCGGGGGGCGGCGGCCGAGATCCAGCGGCTGGTCCAGAAGCAGATCATTACCCCCCAGCAGGGGGAGGCCGCCGACCCGGCCCGCATTGCCGCCCTCTTTTCCTCCCCCCTGGGCCGGGAGCTCCTGGTCTCGGACACCCTCCAGCGGGAGTTTAAGTTCTCCATCCTGGTGCCCGCCCAGGACTACTATCCCCAGGCGGGGGAGGGGGAGCAGGTCCTCCTCCAGGGTGTGGTGGACTGTTGGTTCGAGACCCTGGAGGGCATTACGGTGGTGGACTTCAAGACCGACCGGATCAAAGAGGACGAACTTCAGGGCCGGGCGGAGTCCTACCGGTCCCAGCTGGCGGCGTACAGCCGCGCCCTGGAGGAGGTCACCGGCCGGAAGGTGGTCCGGAAGGTACTGTGGTTCTTCCGGCTGGACAAGGCGGTGGAGCTCTGACAGCGGGAGGGGAGAGAGTTTGCGACAAAATAAGAAAAAAATACTTGCATTCTCTTATTACCTGTGCTATTATATTCTAGCGTTTGTAAGGCGTGGAGGTTTGCTGCGCCGTCTCATCCAGAACGAGAAAGAGGTGAAACAGCAATGAAGGAAGGTATTCATCCCAATTATCAGCAGACCACCATTAAGTGTGCCTGTGGTAATGTGATCGAGACCGGTTCTACCAAAAAGGACATCCGCGTGGAAGTTTGCTCCAAGTGTCACCCCTTTTTCACCGGCAAGCAGAAGATGGTGGACACCGGCGGTCGCGTGAGCCGCTTCAACAAGAAGTTCGGTCTGGACAAGAAGTAAGCACGATACTCAAGAGGCCCGCGTCGGTTTCGGCGCGGGTCTTTTCGCATATACTGCTTTACACAAGAACAAGAAGTAGGAGGGCGCAGACATGTTGGAAAAATGCGATGTGAAGAGCCTGGACCAGAATGTATTCTCCCTCATTGGAGAGCAGTGGATGCTCATCACCGCGGGGACGGCGGAGCACTGCAACACCATGACCGCCAGCTGGGGCGGCCTGGGGGTGCTGTGGGGCAGCGACGTGGCCACCTGCTACATCCGTCCCCAGCGGTACACCTATGAATTTGTGGAGGGAAGCGATTATTTTACCCTCTCCTTTTTTGGACCGGAGTACCGGAAGGCGCTGGCCTTCTGTGGTTCTAAAAGCGGTCGCGAGGTGGACAAGGTAAAGGAATGTGGCTTTACGGTCTGCACCGGGGAAGGCGGCGTCCCCTACTTCGCTGAGGCGGAGCTGGTGCTGGTGTGCCGGAAGGTGTACTGGCAGGATATAGATCCTACCCACTTCCTGGACCCCGAGACCGATGAAAAGTGGTATCCTGAGAAGGATTACCACAGGATGTATATCGGTAAGATCGTGGAGGCCTACCGAAAGAAATGAGGGACACAGTCCCGGAGGTACTATGACTGACCATACCGAAGAAAAAATCGATCGGGCCGTCCTGGTGGGGCTCAACGCGGGCTGCCTGAGCAGGGAGGAGAACGCCAGCGAGTCCTCCATGGAGGAGCTCGCCGCCCTGCTGGAGACGGCGGGAGGGGTGTGTGTGGGCACCGTCCTCCAGAACAAGGACACCCCCGACCCCCGTACCTTCATCGGTGAGGGCAAGGTGGCCGAGGTGAAGGAGCTGGTCCAGGGGACGGGCGCCACCATGGTCATCTTTGATAACGCCCTCTCGCCATCCCAGCAGCGGGTGCTCTCCGACGAGCTGGGCGTGGGGGTACTGGATCGCTCCGCCCTGATTCTGGACATCTTTGCCCAGCGGGCCCGGACCAAGGAGGGCAGGCTCCAGGTGGAGCTAGCCCAATACCAGTATCTGCTGCCCCGGCTGCTGGGCATGTGGACCCATCTGGAGCGCCAGGAGGGCGCCATCGGCACCAGAGGTCCTGGTGAGACCCAGCTGGAAACCGACCGGCGGCACATCCGCCGAAAAATCCAGAAGCTGCGGGAGGAGCTCGAGCAGGTGCGGCGGGTCCGCGCCACCCAGCGCACCCGCCGGGAGAAGAACGAGGTGCCGGTGGTGGCCATCGTGGGCTATACCAACGCCGGAAAATCCACCCTGCTCAACACCCTCACCGGCTCGGATATTCCAGCCAATAACCGGCTTTTCGACACCCTGGACACCACCACCCGCACCCTGGAGATCTCGGACACCTGCACGGTGCTCATCTCGGACACAGTGGGTTTCATCTCCAAGCTGCCCCACCATCTGGTGGAGGCATTCAAGGCCACTCTGGAGGAGCTCTCCTTCGCCGATCTGCTCCTCCACGTTATCGACTCCTCCAACCCGGAGTGGCGAGAACAGGCGGCGGTGGTGGAGTCTCTCATCTATGAGCTGGGCGCGTCGGAGACGCCCCGAATCGATGTATTCAATAAGTGCGACCGGTATAGCGGCGACATCCTGCCCCACGGGGAGGATATCGTCACCGTCTCCGCCAAGACGGGGGAGGGACTGGACCGGCTGAGGAGCATGATCGGCGACCGGTTGGACAGCGGCGCCCACCGTGTTACCCTGTCCCTGCCCTACGACAAGGGCGGACTGCTGGACACCTTATATAAAGAGGCCAAGGTGGAGTCGGTGGAGTACGGCGAGACCATTCTGGTCACGGCGGTGTGCACCCCCAAGCTCCTGGGCCAGTTGAGCCAGTACCTGACAGACAACTGACAGAAATGAGGACCGGCCATGACCATGACAGAATACCATATCCCCACAGCGGCCTCCGAGACCGAACTGGTGGAAAAACGCTCCCGCTTCATCGGCTATGTGTGGCACGTGGAGAACGAGGCGGAAGCAAGGGCCCGGATCGAGGAGACCAAAAAGAAGCACTATGACGCCCGCCACAACTGCTGGTGCTACCGGCTCAGGGACGGCACCGAGCGCTACTCCGACGATGGGGAGCCCCAGGGCACGGCGGGCCAGCCCATGCTCAACGTCTTCCAGCGGGAGGGCGTGGTGGATGTGGTCTGCGTGGTGACCCGGTACTTCGGCGGCATATTACTGGGGGCCGGGGGGCTGGTCCGGGCCTACACCCAGAGCGCCAAGGACGCCCTGGACGCCGCCGGCATCTCGGTGGTCCGCCAGTGGTCCCGGCTGGAGCTGCGCTTCCCCTACCATCTCCTGGAGCGGGTCAAGTTGGAGGCGGAAGGAGCCGGCGGCCTCCTGGGGGAGACCGACTACGCCGCCGACGTGGGCCTCACCGTCTTTCTACCCGAGGGCGGGGAGGAGGCCTTCATCGACCGGGTGGTGGAGCTCACCGCCGGAGCGGTGACACCTGCCGTCACCGGACAGGATTTTCGTGCAGCGCCTCTGGTCCCTGCTAAGGAGAGAGACTGAGGCTTCGCTCACTGGCAAGGGCCGATGATGAATAATCTATGAATTTTTTCCGGACAGGCAGGATTTTTCCCTACCCACAGCGTATAACACCACAGACCTTTTTTAGGGAGGTGAGACGCCTTGACGGAACGAGAGCGGCGGGAGGCTCAGGAACGGCGGTTCCTTTCGCCCTATGCCTGTCTGGCGGCCGATTCCAGGGGCCGGGCCCGGCCGGTGGAGCCCTGTCCAGTGCGGACCTGCTTTCAGCGGGACATCGACCGCATCGTCCACTCCAAGGCCTTTCGGCGGCTGATGCACAAGACCCAGGTCTTTCTCCACCCGGAGGGCGACCACTACCGCACCCGCATGACCCACACCATCGAGGTGGTCCGCATTGCCCGCACCCTGGCCCGGGGGCTTCAGCTCAACGAGGACCTGACCGAGGCGGCCGCCTACGGCCACGACTTGGGCCACACCCCCTTCGGCCACGCCGGAGAGCGGGTACTCAACGAGATCATGCCTGGCGGCTTTGAGCACAATGTCCAGTCTCTGCGGGCGGTGGACCGCCTGGAAAATGACGGGGACGGTCTGAACCTCACCTATGAGGTGCGGCGGGGCATTCTGTGCCACACCGGTCCAGATCGGGCCGAGACGCTGGAGGGGCAACTGCTGCGGCTGGCGGACAAGATCGCCTACATCAACGCCGACATCGATGACGCTACACGGGGTGGCATCATATACCCCATGGATATCCCGCTGGAGATCTCCAACGTGCTGGGCTTTACCTACTCCGAGCGCATCGACACCCTCACCACCGACATCATCCGGGAGAGTGCTGACACTGGCGCTCTGCGGCAGTCGGACGCCTGCCGGGAGGCCATGAATAACTTGCGGGAATTCATGTTCGAGCACGTCTACCGCAATCCGGTGGCCAAGGGGGAGGAGTCCAAGGCCCAGGGCATGCTCATGCGGCTCTTTGAATACTACTGCCGCGATCCGGACATGCTTCCCCCGGAGTTCCAGGACATCCGGGAGCGGGAGAGCGTGGAGCGGGCGGTGTGCGACTACATCGCCGGTATGACCGACAACTACGCGGTTGAGAAGTACTCTGCGGCTTTCATCCCCATGTCCTGGGGGGTCAAGTGAGGTCTGAACGGTATGAATCCGCTGTATGGCGGTAAAAATAGGCTGAAAGGGGGAGAAAAATGGCCATCCCGGCACAATTCATCGATGAATTGATGGCGCGGTGCGACATCGCGGACGTGGTGGCCGACTACGTTCCCCTGACACGGAAGGGGGGCAGCCTCTGGGGTTGCTGTCCCTTCCACAGCGAGCGCACCCCGTCCTTCCACGTGGTGCCGGAGCGGCAGATGTACAAGTGCTTCGGCTGTGGCAAGGGCGGCGGCGTCATCAACTTCATCATGGAGATCGAGAACCTCTCCTATCCGGACGCCGTGCGTTTCCTGGCCAAGCGGGCGGGGTTGCAGGTACCAGAGGAGAGGGGGGACGGGAGCTTCCGCAAAAAGCGGGAACGGCTTCTGGCCCTCAATAAGGAGGCTGCCCGGTACTTCCACAGCGTCCTCCACAGCCCCGCCGGACAGGCCGGTGTGGCTTACCTCTTCGGCAAGCGGAAGCTCTCCAAGGCGACGGTGACCCGGTTCGGTCTGGGGATGGCGCCGGAGGGGTGGGACAAGCTCATCACCGCTATGGCCGCCAAGGGCTATGAGAAGAGTGATCTGCTGGAGGCCGGACTGGTGGTCCGCAGCAAGGAGGGCCGGGTCTATGACCGGTTCCGAAACCGGGTCATGTTCCCCATCATCGACTTGAGAGGGGATGTGATCGGCTTTGGAGGACGGGTGCTGGATGACTCCACCCCCAAGTACCTCAACTCGCCGGACACCCCGGTCTTCAACAAGGGCCGCAACCTCTTTGCCCTGAACATCGCTAAAAAGACCCGTTTGGGCCGGATTATCCTCACCGAAGGATATATGGACACCCTGTCCCTCCACCAGGCCGGCTTCGACTGCGCCGTGGCCTCTCTGGGTACCGCCCTGACGCCGGACCACGCCCAGCTCCTCTCCCGGTACACCAAAGAGGTGGTCATCGCCTACGACGGCGACGGCGCCGGCGTCTCGGCAGCCCAGCGGGCCATCGGATTGCTGGAGAAGACGGGGATGAAGGTGCGGGTGCTGCGGATGAAGGGAGCCAAGGACCCCGACGAGTTTATCGGCAAATACGGCCCTGAGGCCTTCGCCAAGCTCCTGGACCAGAGCGAGAACCACATCGAATACCGCATCGACCAGGTGAAAGGGAAGTACGACCTCACCGACGACGCCCAGCGGGTGGAGTTCCTGAAGGAGGCCGTCCCCATTCTGGCCCAGCTGCCCAGTCCGGCGGAGCGGGAGATCTACGGCACCCGGTGCGCCGAGATGGCCGGGGTCACCGCTGAGGTGGTGGCCCAGGAGGTCAAGCGGGAGCGCTCCCGTCTGAGCTGGAAGGCGAAAAAGCAGCAGGAGCGCCGGGACCTGACGCCGGCAGTCCAGCTCCAGCCCAAGGAGCGGGCCCTCCGCTATGACAACATCCGCTCCGCCCGGGCGGAGGAGGGGGTCCTGCGGCTAGTGATCCTGGACCCGGAGCTCTTCGGCAGCGCGGCTGCCTTGGAGCCGGAACACTTCTCCGCGCCGCTGCTGGGCAAGGTATTCGGACTGCTGCGGGAGCGCTGGATCAATGGCCTTACCGTCAGTCTGGCCGCATTGGCCGGCGAGCTGGAGCCCGCCGAGATGAGCCACCTGAGCGGTGTGCTGACCCAACCGGAATCTCTCCAGAACGGCGCACGCGCCATGAGGGATTACATAGAGATTATAGAGACAGAAGCGGAAAAACGCAGGCTGGCGGGGGAGTTCGAGGAACTGCTGGCCATGCAGAAAAAGCTGCTTGAGAAAAAAGCATATGGAGGATGAGTCCATGAGTGGAAAGAGAATACTGGATATGCCTGCTGAGCTTCCCAAGAAGACATCGCAGGTCACCAGCGGAGAGAAGATCGAGGCCGGCAAGGCGGAGCTGATGAAGGTTGTAGAGGGCGTTCAGGGTGCCGAAAAGCTGGCGGAACTGCTGGATAAGGGCAAGAAGAAGGGCAAGCTGTCCTCCAGCGAGCTCATGGACGTCCTGGAAGAGATGGATCTGGAGAGCGAGCAGCTGGATAAGATTTATGACGCCATGGAGAACATGGGGATCGACACTGCCGGGGAGGACTATCTGCCTGAGCTGGTGGATGAGGTCCCCAGCCTGGAGGAGATCGAGGATATTCCCGAAGAGGAGATCGTGGACCCCAATACCCTGGTGGATTCCTTCGGAATTGATGACCCGGTGCGTATGTACCTCAAAGAGATCGGCAAGGTAAACCTGTTGACCCCTGACGAGGAGGTGCGTTTGGCCCAGGACATGGGTGCCGGCGATGCCGCCAAGGAGCGCATGGCAGAGATCGAGAACGCTAAGAAGAAAGGGGAGGAGATCGTCCTCACCCCGGAGGAAGAGAAGGAGCTTAAGCGGGCCATCAAGCGTGGCGAAGCCGCCAAGCAGCGGCTGGCTGAGGCAAACCTTCGTCTGGTGGTCTCCATCGCCAAGCGCTATGTGGGCCGGGGCATGCTCTTCTTGGATCTCATTCAGGAGGGTAATCTGGGCCTTATCAAGGCCGTGGAGAAGTTCGACTACACCAAGGGCTATAAGTTCTCCACCTACGCCACCTGGTGGATCCGTCAGGCCATCACCCGCGCCATCGCCGACCAGGCCCGCACCATCCGTATCCCTGTCCACATGGTGGAGACCATCAACAAGGTCATCCGGGTCTCCCGTCAGCTGCTCCAGGAGCTGGGCCATGATCCCAGCCCCGAAGAGATCTCTGAGGAGATGAATATGCCGGTGGACAAGGTCCGGGAGATCCTGAAGATCGCTCAGGAGCCTGTGAGTCTGGAGACCCCCATCGGCGAGGAGGAGGACTCCCATCTGGGCGACTTCATCCCCGACGAGGACGCCTCTGAACCCTCCGAGGCCGCCAGCTATACCCTGCTCAAGGAGCAGCTCATCGACGTGCTGGACACCCTTACCCCCAGGGAGGAGAAGGTTCTCAAGCTGCGCTTCGGCCTGGAGGATGGCCGTACCCGCACTCTGGAAGAGGTGGGTAAAGAGTTTAACGTTACCCGCGAGCGCATCCGTCAGATCGAAGCCAAGGCGCTGCGAAAGCTGCGCCATCCCAGCAGAAGCAAGAAGCTGAAGGATTTCCTGAACTAAGGAGCTGCGCAATGAAGATCAAATTTTATGACCAGGCTCTGGATAGTGACTTGAAGTATGCGGTGGTCTGCGCCAAGGTGGGAGAGCGGTGGCTTCTGTGCCGCCACAGGGAGCGGCAGACCTGGGAGCTGCCTGGCGGTCACCGGGAGCCCGGGGAGAATATCCACGAGACCGCAGCCAGGGAGCTCCGGGAGGAGACCGGCGTCACCGAGTGCCAGATGGAGCCTGTGGCTGCCTACGGCGTGTTTCAGGAGGGAGAGGACCCCTCCTTCGGCGCCCTCTTCTTTGCCGACGTGTGGGAGACTGCGGAGATCCCGTCGGGGAGCGAGATGGCAGAATGGCGTCTGATGGAGGCGATTCCGGAGAAGTTGACTTACCCGGAGATTCAGCCCGCCTTGCTGGAGCAGGTCCAGCGATGGCTGGACGGGGGAAACTTTCGTTCGGTCCAAGAGGATATTTTTGAGCTGATGATGTGAGCGCGGCTGTTCATATTTTATTTACAAGCTATTTAAAATCTGTCCATTCCTGCCGAGGTGGGAGGTGGTAGAATAAGAATGTGATCAAGAGATCACAATTCAAAACCTCCTCCTCTCTCTCAAAAGAAAACGCGGACCC
This sequence comes from Intestinimonas sp. HCP28S3_D6, assembly GCF_052065695.1. Taxonomy (NCBI): domain Bacteria; kingdom Bacillati; phylum Bacillota; class Clostridia; order Eubacteriales; genus Intestinimonas; species Intestinimonas sp. HCP28S3_D6. Next base: position 22,928 of record NZ_JBQHTM010000011.1, on the reverse strand, counting down.
GTGAAAACGGGTCCGCGTTTCTTATTGTCTACATGAAAACAAAGAAAATAAAAAGAGCAAGCGTAATACGCTTGCTCTTTTTTGGCAGCGGGAGAAGGATTCGAACCCTCACAAACAGAGTCAGAGTCTGTCGTGCTACCCTTACACAATCCCGCTATTTTGCTTTGTGCTCTTGCTTTTTTTGTTTTGCTCTCTCGTGAGCACGAATGTTATTATATCAGGTTTGCGATGAAAGTCAAGCATATTTTTTCGAATTTCAGAAAAAATTTGGGGACGGCCAAATGGCCGTCCCCTGTGGACTCAACGCTTGTTCTTTCCCATAAAGCGGAGGAGGTAGAGGAAGAGGTTGATGAAGTCCAGATAGAGCTGAAGCGCGGAATAGATGGAAGCTTTCTGAGCCAGTTGGGCATCATGGCCGAATGCGTAGTAATTGGCCTTGATCTGCTGAGTGTCATAGGCGGTGAGGCCCAGGAAGATGGCAATGCCAATGAGGCAGTAGATCCGCTCCAAGCCAGAGAAGAAGGGGAGGAAGAGGGAGAGCAGGCCGAAGAGAACGAGAAAAATGAGTCCCCCAACCAAGATGGGACGCAGGCGAGTGAGATCGCTTTTGGTAAAGTAGCCGTACAGGGCCAGAGCCCCGAAGTAGAGGGCGGTGACTGCAAAGACGAGCACCAGACTGGCCACGTCAAAGATCAGGAAATAGGTGGAGAAGACCACACCGGTCAGCGCGGCGTATGCAAAGAACAGAAAGGTGGCACCTGGCACTGAGAGGCGGTGGATACGGGCGCTGAGCACAAGAACCACCGCAAGTTCCGCCACCAGGACAATAATGTGGAAGGCGGGAATACTGAAGAAGGCATAGATGGTGAGGCCACTGACATAGCCGCCCACAGCTACGCCAAAGGTGATCAGCAGGCCAAAGAACATCCAGAGAAAGGTCTTTGCAGTGTAGGTCGACAGGGATCCAGCGAACATGTTCTGCTCCTGCCGGCGCTCATTCTGGTAAAAATCATTGTAATCCAAAAATCATCACTCCAATCATATCAATTAGATCCAGTCGGACAGGTGTCGACGGGCCGAACCTTTATGGTCACACTATAGCGTATGTTACCCCAAAAAGAAAGAGAAAAAATATGAATTTTTTGTACTTGACAACCGGGCTGGAATCTTCTACAATGTAGCTCATAAAAGCAATGAGGGGAAGAAGACCTGCATTGCCCGCTCAGAGAGCCGGTGGATGGTGTGAACCGGTACGGTGCATGCAGGTGGATACTGATCCCTGAGCTGCTTTCCTGAACTGCCGGTGGCACAGTAGGGGGAGCCGCGTGGCCGCGTTACCGGCCAGGGCCTTGCTGGAGGCCGACGAGGACCGTACGGGTGACCGGCGGTCGAATCAGGGTGGTACCGCGTATGAGTTATACGCCCCTGACCGTTGAGGTCGGGGGCGTTTTTCATTTTGTCCGGCATGCGTCCCCGCACACCAGACCATTGGAATCATAAGGAGGAAGACGGACATGATCAAAGATCCCAAGAACAAGTATATTCCTTTTGTACCGCTGAAAATGGAGCATCGTGCTTGGCCCGATAAGGAAATCACCCATCCTCCTATCTGGTGCTCAGTGGATCTGCGGGATGGCAATCAGGCTTTGGTGGACCCCATGAATCTGGAGGAGAAGCTGGAGTACTTCCATACCTTGGTAGATATTGGTGTCAAGGAGATTGAGATCGGCTTTCCATCTGCCTCTGAGACGGAATATGAGATCTGCCGGGAGCTGATCGACGGCGGCCATATCCCTGACGATGTGACCATCCAGGTGCTGGTCCAAGCTCGGCCGCACCTCATCAAGAAGACCTTTGAGGCCATCCAGGGCGCCAAGAATGTAATTCTCCACTTCTACAACTCCACCTCTACGCTCCAGCGGAAGGTGGTCTTCCATATGGACATGGACGGTATTACCAAGATCGCCACCGATGCTGCCGACCTCATCTATGAGATGAGCAAGCCTATGCTGGAGCAGGGCATGAACCTGCGTTACCAGTACTCTCCAGAGTCCTTTATGGGTACAGAGATGGACTATGCCGTTGAGATTTGCCAGGCCGTGCTGGAGCACCTCCACGCTACCCCGGAGAACAAGGTCATTCTGAACCTTCCCACCACTGTGGAGAACTGTATGCCCAACTACTTCGCTGACGAGATCGAGTACTTTATCTCCAAGCTGCCCAGCCGTGACTGCGCCATCATCTCCCTCCACCCTCACAACGACCGGGGCGAGGGCGTGGCCACCGCTGAGATGGGCATGCTGGCCGGCGCCGAGCGCATTGAGGCTACTCTCTTCGGCAATGGCGAACGCACCGGCAATGTAGACATGGTCACCCTGGCTATGAACATGTATATCCAGGGCGTAGACCCCAAGCTGGACTTCTCCAACATCAATAAAATCAGGGAGATGTATGAGCGCTGCACCAAGATGAAGGTAGGGGAGCGGCAGCCCTACGCTGGTGAGCTGGTATTCACTGCTTTCTCGGGTTCCCACCAGGACGCGATCAACAAGGGAACACAGTATATGGAGGAGAGCCACAGCGACAAGTGGGAGATCCCCTATCTGCCCATCGATCCGGCCGACGTAGGCCGGGAGTACGAGCCCATCATCCGGATCAACTCCCAGTCTGGCAAGGGAGGGGCCGCCTTCGTCATGCAGCATGTCTTTGGCTTCGATCTGCCCAAAGCCATGCACCCCGAGTTTGGCCATATCGTCCAGGTGGAGACCGACCGTGTGGGTACCGAGCTCAAACCGGAACGCATTTTCGAGCTCTTTAAGGAGAATTACATCGATGCCACCAAGCCCTACGAGCTGGTGCGCCACTCCTTTGCAGAGTTCACCGACGAGGAGGGCCACTCCCATGTCACCTTTGCCGGTACCCTCCGGCATACCGATACCACCTTCCAGGTCCAGGGCTCCGGCAACGGTCCCATCGATGCCTTCTTCAACGCCATCCACGGCCAGAAGATGGATCGCTTTACCTTTGTGGACTACAAGGAGCACGCCATCAAGCAGGGCTCCGACTCCCAGGCTGTGGCCTATATCCACCTTCAGGACCAGGATGGGAAAGACTGGTTCGGTGTGGGCATGAGCCACAACATCAACCTAGCACCTTTGAAAGGCATTCTCTCCGCCATTAACCGTGCGGCTAAGGACTGAGTGTTCATGTAGAAAAAGGAGGCGTATCGCCATCGGCGATACGCCCCCTTTCCTATGTGAATATGCCGTGATCAGCTCTTCCCAAGGATACCGGCGCTTTGCAGAGACTGGATCAGGCTATTGAACTGGTTGATTACATCGGATAGTGTGGCACTGCTGGCCAGCGTGCTTACCGCAGCGGCAGACTCAATGGAGCCAGTAGGCCCGGTGGGACCAGTAGGACCGGTTGGACCGGTAGGACCGGTTGGACCGGTAGGACCGGTAGGACCGGTTGGACCGGTAGGACCGGTGGGACCAGTGGGGCCAGTAGGACCGGTGGGACCAGTAGGACCAGTGGGACCGGTGGGACCGGTGGGACCGGTGGGACCTGTGGGGCCAGTAGGACCCGTGGGGCCAGTAGGCCCGGTGGGACCTGTGGGCCCGGTGGGACCAGTAGGGCCGGTGGGACCAGTAGGGCCGGTGGGGCCGGTAGGACCGGTGGGGCCCGTGGGACCAGTAGGGCCACCGGAAGGACCTGTAGCGCCGGTAGGACCGGTGGGACCCGTGGGACCCGTGGGGCCGGTAGGACCGGTGGGGCCTGTGGGGCCGGTAGGACCCTGAGGGCCGGGGCAGCAGCAACGGCATTCTGGGACCGGTGGGCAGCAGTTGGGCCAGGGGGAAGGGGGACAGACGGATGGACGGCTGTAACGGCAGCAGCGCACGCTATCGGCCTGAGGTTCCGCAGTCTCATTGCAATACCCCTGACTGGCCCGAAGAGACGCCGCATACTCAGCAGCGTCCATGGACTTGCGGGGAGAAAAATTCATCATGCTCATGACCTCCAGCCCAGCCTATGCCGGATGTACCATGCCTGTGACAGAGCGGAGGACAAAGAAAGAGACGCCGAAGAGAGTCCTCTCCGGCGTCTCGAACCTGTTATGTCTGCTCAGGAGCGGGTCTGATCAGACTTCTTCTGCTCCTTCTTACGGCTCTGAGCGGGCTGCTCCTCCTTGCGGGCCTGGGGCTCGGTGCGGGCGGGCTTCTGGTCGTCCTTCATGGTGTGATCACCTCTTTTCCTGTGCGCGCAGGTCATTCCTTTACGGCTGACCCGCGCCGTTCTGAGCCTAGTATGGCGCATCCTGCGCCAGACTATACATGCTTTTTCCGGTTGAGGGTATTTTTACATGTTATGTCCCCATCTTTTTCAAAAAAATATACCATCTCACTGGGTCCTGTGGTATAATGCGTGCAAGAGCAATTTTGGACCGGCAGGACTAAGAAGGAGGCGGTACCCATGAAGTGCCCGTTCTGCGGCAATCTGGAGAGTAAAGTCGTGGATTCACGGCCCTCGGACGAGGGCACCAGCATTCGACGCAGGCGGGAATGTCTGGAGTGCCATAAGCGTTTCACCACCTATGAGACCATGGAAAGCCTGCCACTGGTTGTGATCAAAAAGGACGGCAGCCGTCAGACTTTCGACAAGGACAAACTGCTGGGGAGCATGCTCAAGGCCTGTGAGAAGCGTTCGGTCCCCATGTCCAAGCTGGAAAAGATCGCGGTGGAGATCGAGCAGACCCTCCAAAATGATATGGAGCGGGAAGTCCATTCTTCGGTGATTGGCGAGTTGGTGATGGAGAAGCTCAAGGATGTGGACGAGGTTGCTTATGTGCGCTTCGCTTCGGTTTACCGTCAGTTCAAGGACATCGGTACCTTTATGGAAGAGTTGAGCAAACTTATCGATAGCAAATAAAAATGATACAATCCCCTGAAAAATGGCGGTTTGTCCGTTAATTTTGACCTTGGGAAAATGAAAGAGTGCATTGGAAAAAATCCAATGCACTCTTCTTTTTTTACCCCAAAACCGGCCCCAAACTCACCCCCAATATTGCCCCTGTACTGCCACAGCACCCTCAGAATTTTCCCCAAACCAGCACCAAATCTGCCCTAAAAACCGTATCAAAAGCCGGAAACGAGCTATTTGCGGCATGATAGCGGGGCAGTGATTGGCTGGGCGAGGGTGAGAGGGGATGACGGGGAGAGAGGGAGAAATGGGAGTGTTGGGAGAATGGGAAAGATAGGAAGCAGAAGAGTGGAGAATGATGTCCTACACCGGATAACATACGGTGTCAAAATCCTCGGACAAACGACGGTTTTTCGAGGGAAGAGAACAAAAAAAGCTGGCTCGGACGTTTGTCCGAGCCAGCTTTTTGCTGTGTGGTAAGGAATGGGGAAAAACTTATGCCCCAGCGGTGGTGAGGGCGGCGATCATGGCGTCGGCCTCAGCAGCGGTGACGGTGCCCTGAGGGTTAAAGAGACTGTCCTCGCCCACGGCGATGTACTGGGCAATGACGTTCCACATGACGCCGTCCACAGCCCAATCGGAGATGGTGTCGGCATCGGCGTAGGGGATCTTGACAGCCCATGTGCCGGTGGGGCCCTTCTCCAGAGCTGTGGCGGCGTTCATGAGCATGACGGCGGCCTGCTCACGGGTGATGGCCTGATCGGGCAGGAACTTGCCGGTGCCGTCGCCGGAGATGACGCCCTGGTCAGCGGCCCAATCCACAGCGAAGCTGTCGGTCACGTCGGTGAAAGAGGCAGGGGAGACCTCCACAGAGGCATCGCCCACGATGTCAGCATAGAGCTTCTCTACAAAAGCCTGACGGGTGATGGTGTCGGAAGCGGGTTCGGTGCTGTCGCTGGCGCCGGCGTTGAGGGTCCAGTGGCTCTTGGCCTCGGGCGGGGTGATGTCCTTGCCCTCGGCGGTCATGGCCTTGATATACTCGGCGATGACCAGGGTGACGGAGCCACCGATGGAACCGAACTGCTCAGACACGGAGCCGTCCCACAGCACAGCGTCGGTGCCCATGGTGATGCCGGTGGTGGCGTACCAGCCAAATTCATCGCCGGCGGCGTTGGCGGACAGCCGGTAGGAGTTGAGGGCCACGGTGAAGGTCTGGTCGTCGGTGACAGGCTGCCCCTGATAGGTCAGATTGACCACGCGGCTGCCCTCGGGATTGCCCATGTAGATGTCGTAGTCCATGCCGTAGAGCTGGTCAGTGCCGAAGCCGCCACCAGTAATGGTGCCGTCGGCCTCCACGGTGAAGTCCTCGGTGCAGTCCTCCAGCCAGTCCTTGATCTGCTTGCCAGTCATCCGGATCATGTAGATGAGGTTGTTGTCGTACTTGTAGAAGGAGTAGCAGTCCTTCAGGCTGATGGGAGCGGTCTCGGCGTCGCCCAGGAGCTGGCCGATGCAGAAATCCTTATTGGCCACGGGAGAGGCCAGGGACAGCTGGGCACCGGTGGCCCACAGCTGTGCCTCATGGACCAGATTCATGGTGTCGCTCTGGACATGGAAGAGATCCGTCTCGTCGTCCCAATCACCGGAGAGAGTGCCGATCTGCTCAGAGATGAAGGGCAGGGTCCGGTCGTAGTAGGGCTGCATGAGCTCCTTGAGGCCGGCGTCGTTCTCGTAGGTAGTCAGGTCCAGGTTCTGGCTCTCGCCGATGGTGAAGGTGCCGTCGGCGGCGATGTTGACCACGGTCTTGGTCAGGGTGGAGGTGCCGCCGTTGACACAGGGCACAGTCTGGCCGTCGGCATTCTTCATCTCGGTGACGCCCACGGTGTGGTTGTGGCCGGCGATGACCATGTCAATGCCGGTGGTATTCTCCACCAGGTGGCGGACCTGGTTCTCGGGGGAGAAGTCGGTCTCTCCGGTCTCGACGGTGTCGCCGTCGCCGGCACCCACAGTGCCGCTGTCCTCACCGGAGTGGCAGGAGACGATAACGAAGTCGCAGCCCTCGTCCTCGCGAAGGGCCTTTTGCCAGTAGTTCACCCACTCGTAGGCATAGGTCCGTTCGGTGTTGTCGGCATGGACGAAGTCGGAGCCCTCATAGTGGGTGGGCAGGTCCCAGTTGGGGACGTTGACGTTCTCAAAGCCGAGAATACCCACCTTGAACTCCTTGCCGCCCACATCGAAGGTCATCACCTTGTAGGGGGTAAGGTTGGACTCCTGGGTCTCTACGTTGATGTAGTTGGCGCACAGAGCGCTCACAGGGGTACCGGGATACTTGTCAGTGGTGTCTGCCAGCATGTCATAGAAGATCTGCTGGGTCTCCATGTCGAAGTTGAACTCATGGTTGCCAGGGACGAAAGCGTCATAGCCGATATACCGCAGGCAGATGGCCATGGGGTTGTCCACGCCGCCCTCCATGTTCATGTTGTAGCTGATGATGGAGCTGCCCTGAATGATGTCGCCGTTGTCGATGAGGATGGTGCCGTCCATGGCCTCCCGCTCCTCCTTCATGGCGGTGGCTACCTTCAGGTAGCTGTTTTTGATCTCTTTCCCGTCGATGGGGTTGAGGTCAAAGCACTTTCCATGCATGTCGGTGGTGGAATAGATGCCGAGGGTGAAGGTATTCTCTTCGGCTGCAAAGGCGGGGATGCCTGCGCAGCCCACCAGCATGACAGCTGTCATGGCGCCGGCGACGGTGCGGCGCAGGATGGTGTGGCGCTGTTCCATTTGATCTCCTCTTTTCCTTTTACTTGTATCGGGACGAACCCGAGCCACCTAGATTATACTCCCTTCACCATAAGGTGACAAGAGTGGGAGAGCCAAAGCGGAGACTTCAAGAGGAAACAGCAGAGGCCTGACTTATGGGCTCAAAGCAGGTTTTGTAGGCTGAACTGTTCCATGGAGGCCACCAGCTCTAGCCGGGCGATGAGACGGGCATTGGAGGCGGCGTACTCCTGGGGTTCCTGGGTGTGTAGAAAGCCCTCCACCTCCCGGAAACTGGTGTAGACCTCGTCGGTATCGGCGTGGCGTAGGGTGGTATAGAGGTAGAGCTCCCGGTCCTGCCAGTGTCGGAGGGCGTCGTGGGTCAGTGCGTCCGCCTCCTCCCAACATTCCTCCATGGCCTGGTCCTGGGCCTTTTCCAACAGATCGGTGATGGTCCCGGTGAGGTGCTTGAGATAGAGGGAGTTGCCCACGGTGGCGGCGAAAATCAATACCAACAGGGCCAGGGACAGCCAGAGTCGCCGCATCTCACACCGCCTCTCTGGCCACGAAGCAGACATTGCCCGCCTCGTCCACCGTCAGGAGAAAGACCTGGTCGGGTGAGCACACACCGTGCTCAGCCAGCCGCTGTTCCAGCCAGACCCGGTCTAGTCCCTGGGCTTTTAGGGCCCGATCCATGAGCCGGCCGTCGTTGATGAGCACCACCGGAAGGCCATGTTCCTGAGGGAAGAGACCCATCTGCCCGGCGGTCACCGGCTGTTCGGCGGCTTTGGGCAGGACGGACACCCGACCGCTGGTCTCCAGGATGGCGTATTTGACGGTGTTGAGGTCGGTGATGCCCTGAGCACGGAGCTCCTCGTGGAGCTCGTCCACGGTAAAACGGTTGCGGCGCATCTCTTGTTGGTCCACCTTACCGTCTTTGACGATGACGCTGGGCCGGCCGCAGAGTACCGCCCGGAACCGGACACTGCGCATGGTGAGCACAGACAGAATCATGGTAACGCAGAGCAGGGTGAGGATGGGAAGCACACCGGCCAGAAGGGGAATGCCGAAGTCCTGCATGGGCACGGCGGCCAGGTCGGCGATGATGAGGTCCAACACCAGCTCCGAGGGCTCCAGCTCTCCCACCTGACGCTTGCCCATGAGCCGGATGCCTAAAATGATAAGCAGATAGAGGATGACGGTGCGCACCACGCCGATGACCATAGAGAGAACTCCCTTCAAACTGCGATTCTTCCTATCAGTATGGCATATCATCTGGAGATTTATGCCGGGGACTTCCGAGAGAAGGGCGTCTGTGTTAAAATAGGGATGAAATCCATTGGGAGGCTTCTATGAAGAAAAAGAATCTGCGCATCCTGCTTCCGGCAGCGGCGGCCATCGCGGCGGCAGCCGCCGCTCTGAATACCCGCCTCACCCTGCGGCACTACACGGTAGAGACCACCAAGGTCTCCCAGACCGTCCGGATGGTACTGCTCACGGACCTCCACTCCTGCGACTACGGCGAGGGCCAGCGGGAGCTGCTGGATGTAGTGGAGGAACAGCACCCCGACCTGGTGCTGCTGGGCGGGGACATTCTAGACGACGACCCGGCCTTGCCGGAGGAGAACGCCTGGACCGTCGTCGAGACCTTAGGCCGGGCCTATCCCACCTTCTATGTCACCGGCAACCACGAGTTCTGGAGCGGCCGGGCGGAGGAGATGAAGGCCCGCATCGCGGATAGAGGTGTCACAGTGCTGGAAGGGGAGTGCTGCACCGTGGTTTTTCACGGCCAGCCCATCCACATCTGTGGCATTGACGACCCGGCGGTGGGGACGGACATCTGGCAGGCACAGCTTGCACAGGCTGCCCATGGGGCGGGGGAGGGCTTCTCCCTCTTGCTCACCCACCGCCCTGAGCGGACCAGCGCTTATGAGGGGCAGGGTTTCGACCTCATCCTGGCTGGCCATGCCCATGGGGGACAGTGGCGCATTCCCTTTCTCCTCAACGGGCTCCTGGCTCCTAACCAGGGCTTTTTCCCTGCCTTCGCCGGTGGACGGTATGAGCTGGGGGAGAGCACCCTCATCGTCAGCCGGGGCCTTGCCCGGGAGTCCACCCGTGTACCCCGCATCTTCAACCCGCCGGAAGTGGTGGTCATCGATCTGATTCCATCTCAAAATACAACAGAAAAATAATTTGGAAAACTACATATTTTTTAGCATATCATGCGGAATGACTGTTGAAAAGGTTTGAATATCGATCTCTTTTGTCCAAAAACACGTTTTTGCATTTCTGTAAGAAAATCCAGTTGTCAAGGACTTAGATTTAGGTTAAAATCGAACGGATAAACTGGAAGAGAAAGGCGGGCTGTGATAGATGAAGGCGACCTTGATCCTGGAAAACGGCATGACCTTTGCAGGCGAAAGTATCGGCGCCACGGCGGACCGGATCTGCGAGATGGTGTTTAACACCTCCATGGTGGGCTATCAGGAAATCCTCACCGATCCCTCCTATGCCGGACAGGGCATCGTGATGTCCTATCCTCTCATTGGCAATTACGGTGTCAATTCGGAAGACAACGAGTCCTCCCGCCCTTGGGGCGAGGCCTTCGTGGTACGGCACCTGTCCCGGCGGGGCAGCAATTTCCGCTGTGAGGGCGATTTGGACGATTATTTAAAAGAACATGGCATTACGGGCATCCAGGGCGTGGACACCCGTGCCATCACCCGTATACTCCGCAGTCAGGGTACCATGAACGGTATGATCACCTGTGCGGAGCATTTTTCTGTCCAGGACCTGCTGGAGTCCATCCGGGCCTACCGTGTCCAGGGCACCGTGGAGCGGGTGAGCAGGGAGGAGGTCCAGGTCTATCCCTCCATCCCTCGGCAGAAGCTGCGGGTGGCCCTGCTGGACTTCGGTGTCAAGGAGAACATGATCCGCTGCCTCCAAGAACGGGGCTGCGAGGTCACCGTGTTCCCCGCTCACACCACTGCCATGGAGATCCTCAACGGGAAGTTTGACGGCGTGATGCTCTCCAACGGCCCAGGAGACCCCGCCGATAACGTGGCCATCATCGCCGAGATCAAGGAGCTCTACGCCTCTGGTGTTCCTATCTTTGCCGTCTGCCTAGGCCACCAGCTCATGGCTCTGGCCACCGGCGCCGAGACCCGGAAGATGCGCTTCGGTCACCGGGGCGCCAACCACCCGGTAAAGGATCTGGACGCCGGCCGGGTGTTCATCACCAGCCAGAACCACGGCTATGTGGTCACCGCCGAGAGCGTCAAGTCCGAGGTGGCCCAGGTCTCCCATGTCAACGTCAACGAGGGCAGCGTGGAGGGCCTGCGCTACACCAACGGCAACGTCTATACCGTGCAGTTCCACCCCGAGGCCAGTCCCGGGCCCAAGGACACCGAATATCTCTTTGACCGGTTCGTTCGCCGGATGGAAGGAGGCGCCTGGTAATGCCCAAGAATCCGAATATCAAAAAAGTGCTGGTGCTGGGTTCCGGCCCCATCGTCATCGGACAGGCCGCCGAGTTTGACTACGCCGGCACTCAGGCCTGCCGCGCCCTGAAGGAAGAGGGCGTGGAGGTGGTGCTGGTCAACTCCAACCCCGCCACCATCATGACCGACAAGGACATTGCCGACCACGTCTATATTGAGCCCCTGAACATCGCTTCGGTGACCCAGGTCATCCAGAAGGAGCGTCCCGACTCCATTCTGCCCACTCTGGGCGGCCAGACCGGCCTCAACCTGGCTATGAACCTCCACGAGCAGGGCATTCTGGCCGAGTACAACGTAAAGCTCCTGGGTACCAGCCCTGAGTCCATCCGCAAGGCGGAGGATCGGCAGGGCTTCAAGGATGCCATGGAGGAAATCGGCCAGCCCTGTGTGACCTCCGACGTGGTGGAGAGCGTGGAGGACGCCGTGAACTTCGCCAACTCCATCGGCTATCCTGTCATCGTCCGGCCAGCCTATACCTTGGGTGGCACCGGCGGTGGCATCGCCTATGATGAGCCCTCCCTACGGGAGATCGCCGACCGGGGCATCCACATGTCCCGTGTGGGCCAGGTCCTTATCGAGCGCTCCATCGCCGGCTGGAAGGAGATCGAGTTCGAGGTCATGCGGGACTCCGCCGGCAACGTGATCCAGATCTGCTCCATGGAGAACATCGACCCCGTGGGCGTCCACACCGGCGACTCCATCGTGGTGGCCCCGACCCAGACTCTGGCCAACAAGGAGTACCAGATGCTCCGTACCGCCTCCCTGGATATCATCTCCGCCCTGAAAATCGAGGGCGGCTGCAACGTCCAGCTGGCCCTGAACCCCGACAGCTATGAGTATGCCGTCATCGAGGTCAACCCCCGTGTGAGCCGCTCCTCCGCCCTGGCCTCCAAGGCTACCGGCTACCCCATCGCCAAAGTGGCCGCCAAGGTGGCCCTGGGCTACACCCTGGACGAGATTCCCAACGCTGTCACTGGAAAGACCACCGCCTGCTTTGAGCCCACTCTGGACTACTGCGTGCTGAAGCTGCCCCGGCTGCCCTTCGACAAGTTTACCACCGCCAGCCGCACCCTGGGCACCCAGATGAAGGCCACCGGCGAGGTCATGGCCATCGGCAACTCCTTTGAGGGCGCCCTCATGAAGGCCATCCGCTCTCTGGAGCTGCCGGTGAAGTCCCTGCGCATGGATGGCCTGGAAGATCTTTACACCGAGGAGATCGAGGAGCGCCTGGTCAACGTGGACGACCAGCGGCTCTTTGTGGTGGCCGAGGCCCTGCGCCGCGGCTTCTCCCCTGAGAAGATCAACAAGATCACCAAGATGGATATCTGGTTCCTGGACCGGTTCAAGAACATCGTGGACATGGAGGACAAGCTGGACCGCGGCCACCTGGACGAACACACCCTTCGTCAGGCCAAGGAGATGGGCTTCTCCGACGCCTGGATCGCCGCTCTCTCTGGCAAGACCGCGCCCGAGATCAAGGCCCTCCGGGAGTCTATGGGCATCGTCCCCGCCTTCAAGATGGTGGACACCTGCGCCGCCGAGTTCGAGGCCCAGACCCCCTATTATTACTCCACCTATGACGAGGAGAACGAGGCCGCCCAGCCCCATGAGTGGGGAGACGCACCGGTATGCGAGAGCCTGTCTGCCGCCCCCGCCCACGCCTATACCGCCGACCCGGAGAAGAAGAAGGTGCTGGTGCTGGGCTCCGGCCCCATCCGCATCGGCCAGGGTATTGAGTTCGACTACTGCTCGGTCCACTCCGTCTGGGCCTTCAAGCGCCTGGGCTACGAGACCATCATCATCAACAATAACCCGGAGACCGTCTCCACCGACTTTGACGTGGCCGACAAGCTCTACTTCGAGCCCCTGACCCCCGAGGACGTCCAGAACGTGGTGGAGCTGGAGAAGCCCTGGGGCGCCGTGGTCCAGTTCGGCGGCCAGACCGCTATCAAGCTGGCCAAAGCCCTCACCGAAATGGGGGTGCCCATCCTGGGCACTTCCTCCGACGGCGTGGACGCCGCCGAGGACCGGGAGCGGTTCGACGAGATCTTGCAGCAGTGCGGCATTCCCCGTGCAGCCGGCAAGACCGTATTCACCACCGAGGAGGCCCTGGCCGCCGCCAACGAGGTGGGCTATCCTGTGCTGGTGCGGCCCTCCTATGTGCTGGGCGGCCAGGGCATGGAGATCGCCTACAACGACCGCAACATTGTGGAGTTCATGCGCATCATCAATCAGACGGTCCAGGAGCACCCTATCCTGGTGGACAAGTACCTCATGGGCCGTGAGGTGGAGGTGGACGGTGTCTTCGACGGGGAGGACATCCTCATTCCTGGTATTATGGAGCACGTGGAGCGGGCCGGCGTCCACTCCGGCGACTCCATCTCGGTGTACCCGCCCCTCCACATTGAGGAGAAGCACAAGGAGACCATCCTCAAGTACACCTATGATCTGGCCAAGGCCCTGGGGGTCATCGGCCTCATCAACATCCAGTTCATCCTCTACAATGACCAGGTTTATGTCATCGAGGTCAACCCCCGGTCCTCCCGCACCATCCCCTATATTTCCAAGGTGACCGGCGTGCCCATCATCGACCTGGCCACCAAGGTCATGCTGGGGCAGAAGCTCAAGGACCTGGGCTACGGCACCGGCATCTATCCCGAGGCCGACTATTACGCCGTCAAGATGCCCGTCTTCTCCTTCGAGAAGCTCACCGATGTGGACACCGGCCTCGGGCCCGAGATGAAATCCACCGGCGAGTGCCTGGGTCTGGCCGAGTCCTTCCCCCAGGCCCTGCTGAAGGCCTTCAAGGGCGCCAACATGAAGGTACCCAAGAAGGGCGGCCGGGTCATCATCACCGTAAAGGATGAGGACAAGGGCGAGATGATCGGCATTGCCCGTGGTCTGGAGGATATGGGCATCGAGATCCTGGCCACCTCTGGCACCTGCAACGCCCTCAACGCTGCCGGCGTTCCCGCCCGGAAGGTGGCCCGTGTCTCCCAGGCCCACCCCAACATCCTGGACATGATCGCCTCCGGCTCCGTGGACCTCATCATCAACACTCCCACCAAGGGGCGCAAGCACGACACCGACGGCTTCAAGATCCGCCGGGCCGCCGTGGAGCACTCCGTGGCCTGTGTCACCGCCATCGACACTGCCCACGCCATCCTCACCGTCCGTGAGCATGGCCGCAGCGCCGACCTGCGCCCCATTGATATCACACAGATTTAAATAAGAGAGAACCTACTCCTTTCGACAGCCGTCCCGGGGCTTTGGGACGGCTGTCTTTTTGCTGCAAAATACATGGGGTGAGCCGGGTGTTTTTGGGCAGGGGAGAGGGGCTTTGGGGGTTGTGCTCTCCTGCGGAGTGTGCTATTCTAGAGTATAAAAACACCGCCCTCCGGAGCGAGGGCACCATACCATACAGAGAAAGAAGGCTGGATGATGTCCCACCAGACTGTCATCGTTTTGGATTTTGGCGGCCAGTACAATCAGCTCATCGCCCGGCGTGTCCGTGAGTGCGGCGTGTATTGCGAGGTCAAGCCCTACACCACCTCCCTGGAGGCCCTGAAGGCCATGGAGCCTATCGGCTTCATCTTCACCGGTGGCCCCAACAGCGTCTATGATGAGAAGGCACCCCACGTGGACCCGGCTATTTTTGAATTGGGTGTGCCCGTGCTGGGCATCTGCTATGGCTGTCAGCTCATGGCCCATACCCTGGGAGGCCGTGTCACCGCTGCCCAGGAGGATACCGCCCGGGAGTACGGCAAGACCGAGACTTATTATGACGCCGCATGCAAGCTCTTCAAGGGGCTGCCCGCCGAGGGTGTGTCCTGGATGAGCCACGGCGACTATATGGAGAAGGTGCCCGAGGGCTTCACTCTGGTAGCCCACTCTGACAACTGTCCCAACGTAGCCATCGCCGATGAGGCCCGGGGCTTCTACGGCGTCCAGTACCACCCTGAGGTCAACCACACCCAGCACGGCACCGACATGATCCGCAACTTCCTCTATGAGGTCTGTGGTGCGGTGGGCGACTGGTCCATGGGGGACTACAAGAATACCGCCATCCGGGCCATCCGGGAGAAGGTGGGGGACGGCAAGGTGCTCCTGGCCCTCTCTGGCGGCGTGGACTCCTCCGTGGTTGCTGCTCTGCTGGCCGAGGCAGTGGGCAATCAGCTTACCTGCGTCTTCGTGGACCACGGCCTCATGCGTAAAAATGAGGGCGATGAGGTTGAGGCGGCTTTCTCCAAGTGGGACATCAACTTTGTCCGGGTGGATGCTGAGAGCCGGTTCCTGTTGAAACTGGCCGGTGTGTCTGAGCCGGAGCACAAACGGAAGATCATAGGCGAGGAGTTTATCCGGGTCTTTGAGGAGGAGGCCAAGAAGATCGGTCGTGTGGACTACCTGGTCCAGGGTACCATCTACCCTGACGTCATCGAGTCCGGCGCCGGTGATGCCGCTGTCATCAAGAGCCACCACAATGTGGGTGGCCTGCCTGACTACGTGGACTTCAAGGAAATCATCGAGCCACTGCGACTCCTCTTTAAGGATGAAGTACGGCAGCTGGGCCGGGAGCTGGGCCTGCCCGAGTATCTGGTCATGCGCCAGCCCTTCCCAGGTCCGGGTCTGGCCATCCGAGTCATCGGAGATCTGACTAAGGAAAAGCTGGATACACTCCGGGATGCTGACGCCATTTATCGGGAGGAAATCGCCGCCGCCGGTGAGGATAAGAACATCAACCAGTATTTCGCCGTGCTCACCAATACCCGCTCGGTGGGTGTAATGGGAGACGGCCGCACCTACGACTACACGCTGGCCCTCCGTGCTGTCACCACCAGCGACTTCATGACTGCCGACTGGGCCCGTATCCCCTATGACGTGCTGGATAAGATATCCACCCGCATTGTCAACGAGGTCCCTGGCATCAACCGCATAGTCTATGACATCACCTCCAAGCCCCCCGCAACAATCGAGTGGGAGTGAGTTTTTGAAACTCCGAACCCGTTGCGGCACAACGATTTTGCGGTTTTATATCTCTCTTTTGATAACGATTTGATAACGCTCCCCATAGGCCGTATCATTCTGTATCCCCAGTGGATTGCGGGTAAAGAATGTTCTTTTGCGGCTTATAAGTGAGGACAACCATATTAGAAAGCCCTTACCGATGGCAACGTCGGTAAGGGCTTTTGCTGTCTATTCATCAGTATCGGGGCTATCTTTGAGTGCATCCACCAGGAAATCACTCAATTCCTGTGAGGGAACTTTTGCCCACCGCAGGGTGGTGTCGTACTTGGGGTAGTTGTACCGCCAGCGGTCATAGTCCTCCCTGGTGATCTCCCCGGCCTCCAGCTTCTTGGCCTGCTCCGCCCAGGCGGACAGCATATCAAGCATATTGGCATAGGTCTTGCCTTTGGATTTGTCCAGACGCAGACAAACCTCGCCGTCAATCTCCCCAATAGTCAGCCCCCGAATATCCTCCAAAGCAAAGAGGGTGTGCATCAGGCCGATGTCGGTATCTATGTCAGGGACGGTCAGGGCATCAGGGGAAATATCAAAGAAGTCAGCCAGGGTCTTTGTCAGGTCGGCCTTGGGGGTGCGGCTCCCGGTTTCATACTGTGCCATACGCACATCGGCGGAGCGTTCCGGGAAACCCACCACCATGCCAAGATACTTCTGTGTGATGCCCTTCATGTTGCGGAAGAAACGAATACGTTCACCAATCGCCATAACTGCCAACTCCAATCTATGTAATGGGGACACTTGAAGTATAACAGATATGTTTAGACCAGTCAAGAGAAAAATAAATAAATTTGTTTATATTTTCTCGTTGGAAGGTCTTGACATAACGGAATAGAGTTAGTATAATAGGACTACGTTAAGCAAATAGCGTTAAATCAAAAGAAAGGAGGAATCCATATGGAGAACAGATTCATCCGGGCGGAAGAAGTTGCGGACGAGCTGGGTGTATCGAAGCCCTACGCCTATAAACTCATCCGGCAGCTCAACGAAGAATTGAAGGACAAGGGCTTCATCACCATCGCAGGGCGGGTCAACCGCCAGTATTTCAACGAACGGCTCTACGGGGCCAGAAAGGAAGGGAACTAAATGCCAGTCTTTAAGGACGAAGCAAGAGGAACATGGTACGTCATGGTGCGGTATCAGGACTGGACGGGGGAGCGCAAACAGAAGTGCAAGCGTGGCTTTGCCACCAAACGGGAGGCCCAGGAGTGGGAGCGCAGTTTCCAGATGCAGACCTCCGGCGACCTGGATATGACCTTTGAAGCCTTTACCGAGCTTTACACCAAGGATATGAAACCCCGGCTCAAGGAGAACACCTGGCTGACCAAGGAGAACATCATCCAGAAGAAAATTCTGCCCTACTTTGGCAAGCGGAAGATTAGCGAGATCACCACCAAGGACGTGATCGCATGGCAGAACGAGTTGCTGGCCTACCGGGACGAGAAGCGCAAGCCCTACTCGGCTACCTACCTCAAAACCCTGCACAACCAGCTTAGCGCCATCTTCAATCACGCTGTCCGCTTCTATGAGCTGCGCTCCAATCCCGCCGCCAAGGCTGGGAACATGGGGTCAGAGGAACGGAAGGAAATGCTGTTCTGGACGAAAGCGGAGTACCAGAAGTTTGCAGATGCCATGATGGACAAGCCCGTTTCCTACTACGCCTTTGAAATGCTCTACTGGTGTGGTATTCGGGAGGGGGAACTGCTGGCCCTGACCCCGGCAGACTTTGACTTTGAGGCCGGGACGGTGAAAATCAGCAAGTCCTATCAGCGGCTCCACGGCAAGGACGTCATTACCACGCCAAAGACGAAGAAAAGCAACCGCACCATTAAAATGCCCAACTTCCTCTGTGACGAGATGAAGGATTACCTGGGGATGCTCTACGGTATCAAGAAGAAGGAGCGCATTTTCACCATCACGAAAAGCTATCTCCACCATGAGATGGACAGAGGGGCGAAGTCGGCAGGGGTCAAGCGTATCAGAATCCACGACCTCCGGCATTCGCACATCTCACTTCTGATTGACATGGGCTTCTCCGCTGTGGCGATTGCTGACCGTGTGGGGCATGAGAGTATCGAGATCACCTATCGCTATGCCCACCTGTTTCCGTCCAAGCAGACGGAAATGGCAGACAAATTGGACTTTGAAAGGATGGGAGCGTAATGTCAGCTAAGAATTTGGACACTCACAACCGCTGGAGGAACAAGACCGTGGCCTTCCGGGTATCCCCGGAGGAAAACAAGCAGATTGACGCCGCTGTGCGGCTCTCTGGCCTGACGAAGCAGGACTACATCACCCGGCGGCTCTTAGACCGGGCCGTGGTGGTGCAGGGCAATCCCAGGGTCTACAAGGCCCTGCGTGACCAACTCGCCGCCGTCCTGGGGGAACTGCGGCGCATTGAGGCCGGGGGCGACGTGGGGGATGAACTTCTCGCCACCATTGACCTTATCTCAGTGACGCTGGGCGGCATGAAGGAGGATTGATAGATTGATGGATTCCAGAGAAACGAAAAGGACTGTCCCGGTTCCGTCTGTTGGCGCAGACGGGGAACAGCCCAATTCTCAAACAACTACCCAAAGTATAGCAGAGGAAACGGCTGAAAACAACCCCCAAGAGAAAGATTTAGAGGAAATGCTCCGGGATATGCGGCGCATGAACGACCCAGCCTACCTCCACACAGTTTCCATGAACGACCTTTACCAGAACATCTACCAGAGCAGACCGCCCGTAATAGACGGTCTGCTCTACCCTGGGACGTACCTCTTTGCGGGAGCGCCCAAGGTGGGCAAGTCGTTCCTGATGGCCCAGCTTGCCTACCATGTCAGCATGGGCCTCCCCCTGTGGGGCTACCCTGTCCACAAGGGGACTGTCCTCTATCTGGCGTTGGAGGACGACCACCGCCGCTTGCAGGGGCGGCTATACCGAATGTTCGGCACAGAGGGCACCGACAATCTGCTCTTTGCGGTCTACGCCAAACAGCTTGGCGTTGGCCTGGAGGAACAGCTAAAGAAGTTCGTCCGGGAACACCCGAACACCAAGCTGATTATCATTGACACCCTCCAGAAAATCCGGGAGGCTGGTGGGGATAAGTACAGCTACGCCAACGATTACGAGGTGGTGGGTAAGCTGAAACGCCTTGCCGATGATTGCGGCGTCTGCCTCCTGCTGGTACACCACACTCGAAAGCAACAGGCAGATGACAAATTCGATATGATCTCCGGCACCAACGGTCTGCTGGGAGCGGCGGACGGGGCCTTTCTTCTTCAAAAGGAGAAGCGGACAGACGGCAGCGCCGTTCTGGACGTGGCCGGGCGTGACCAGCAAGACCAGCGATTCTATCTTACCAGGGACAAGGAACGGCTGATATGGACGCTGGAGCGTACGGAAACGGAGGCATGGACAGAGCCGCCCGACCCGGTGCTGGAGGCCATAGCCGCCCTTGTGACGGCGGAGAAGCCGACCTGGGGTGGTACGGCCACCGAGCTGGTAGCGGCGCTCCAGACCGACATGAAGCCCAACGCCCTGGCGATGCGGCTAAACGTCCGGGCCGGGAAGCTGCTGATAGACTACCACATCCGCTATGAGAACAGCAGGAGCCACGCCGGGAGAAGTATCAGCCTGACGCTGGAACCGTCCCAGGCGTGACGACCGTGACGGCTGTGACGGCTTTTTTGAGAGTGGCGGCGGTGTCTGAAACATCGTCACGGTCGTCACGGCTGTCACGGGGAGCAGCAAAGTTTAGGCGGGGTGCAGGGTGCCCTTTTCAAAGGGCGGCCCTGCTGGGGGAGGCAACCGCAGTTGCCGGGGGCAAAGCCCCCACACCCCCTCGGAGAGCCCACGACACTTTGCAGACCGAAGGGATGAAAGTGTCATAGTGGGTTATTACACTTCCTGCAGGAAGTGCCTCCCCCGAACCCCCGTCCTCTTTCAACAACCCAACATCTGAAACAGGAGGATTTTTGCCTATGGCGAGAGGCGACGGTATTGACCGTACCAACGCAAGAAATATGAGGCTGACCGAAACCAAGATCGGTAACACCCAGCAGCACAACGAGCGTGAGAAGGATTCCTATGTCAATCAGGACATTGTACTGGAGCGGACGCCGCTCAATGTCCATTTCAAAACCCCGTCTGCCGGGTATCGGGAGATGTTTGCTCAAATGGAGGCCGACGGCGTGATCTCCACCCGTGGCATCAAGGAGGATGCCTTTCGATACGGTGAGTTGGTCTTTGATGTAAACTCCGCTTACTTCTACAATCACGGCGGGTATGACTTCGCAAAACAATTTTACACCGAAGCCTATAAAGCCGCAATCAAAATCGTGGGCGGAGAGCAGTATATTTTGTCGGCGGTCATGCACGCTGACGAGCGCAACCGGGCCATGTCCGAGGCGCTGGGGGAGGACGTGTACCACTACCACCTCCATGTGGTTTATATCCCGGTAGTGGAGAAGGAGATACGCTGGACAAAGCGGTGCAAGGACAAGTCCCTGGTGGGCAAGGTCAAGGAAACGATCATGCAGGTGAGCATGAGCAAGAAGTGGGCGTCCAAGCCCATTCTGGACGAAACTACCGGGGAGCCGTTACGCACAGCTAAGGGCAAACCCGTTCTACGAAAGTCGTACAGTGTCCTGCAAGATGATTTCTTTGAGCATATGCGCTCCGCTGGCTATGACGATGTAGAGCGTGGGGAACGTGGTAGTTCCGAAGAACATTTGACTGTTACGCAGTTCAAGACGGAGCGTGAGCAGGAACGGCTTGCACAGCTTCAAGAGGTGTCGGCGCTGGCCCAGGTTGAGGCCGACAAAAAGAATAAGGAGGCAGCATCAGCTGAGAAGAAAGCGGCCCAGGCCAGGGCTAAGCTGGACGATGTAGCGCCCTTGCTCAAGGGCATGGAGAAACTGGCGGCGGACTTCTCCGACGACCCGGAGCGGACGCTGCCGGAGGCGGGGCCGCTGGAATCGGCCAAGTCCTACCGGGAGAAAAAGGCCAAGCCCCTTTGGGAGAAGATCGTCAAGGTGCTGCGCTCCGTCTACCGGGCCTACTTCGACCTCAAGAGCAAGTTTGAGCGGTTGCAGAGCGCCTATGATCGTGAGGTCAGTAAGAACGGCTCCCTGTCAGCCAGGATTTATGAGGTTTGTGCCGAGAGGGACGGCTTGAAAGGGCAAGTCAGGGACTATGAGCGGGTCAGACGGGCCATTGGCCCGGAACAGGCGGACAGGATACTGGAGGCAGCTTACCAGCAGGAACAGGTCGAAAAGGAGCAGAAATGGGGTGCAAGGTCAAAAATAAGGGTAGGCGCACGATAATCACAAAAAATGGAGGTAATTTCATGGAAAAGTACATCTTTGACGAGGGCAACGGTCTGTGGTATGAGTTGCAGAGGGACTAACAATATTCGGGCGTGTGCGGCGGAAATCGTGGACACAGAAATTATTTGCGCATGAGGCCCCAAATCGGAGGGTGTCCCGGTGAATGCCCTCCTGATTTATTTGGGACAGCGGGTAAAAACTTCTTGCATTTTAGAGTGTGCTATGCTATACTGCTGTCATCCTGATTTGAGGAGTCTATTCAACATGCGGCAAGGTATTCTTAAATAAAATTTGATAATGGGCACAAAAATAATTGCCCCTTGCAGGGGCTTGGTTTTTGTACCCAATTTAAGAATGCTTTTGCCTTTTTATCAAATATCGTGACGGATAACGGCTCATGTTAGCTGAATGCGTTTCTATGTATCCGAAGTCATGATCCCCAGTGGTAAAAGTATTTTACTGCTGGGGATTTTTATGCCCTTTGGGGCTGTAAAGGGAGGACAATCACATGAAAATAATCAATATTGGAATTCTTGCCCATGTAGACGCTGGAAAGACGACCTTGACGGAGAGCCTGCTATATGCCAGCGGAGCCATTTCAGAACCGGGGAGCGTCGAAAAAGGGACAACGAGGACGGACACCATGTTTTTGGAGCGGCAGCGTGGGATTACCATTCAAGCGGCAGTCACTTCCTTCCAGTGGCACAGATGTAAAGTTAACATTGTGGATACGCCCGGCCACATGGATTTTTTGGCGGAGGTGTACCGCTCTTTGGCTGTTTTAGATGGGGCCATCTTGGTGATCTCCGCTAAAGATGGCGTGCAGGCCCAGACCCGTGTTCTGTTCCATGCCCTACGGAAATTGAACATCCCCACCATTATCTTTATCAACAAGATCGACCAGGTTGGCATTGATTTGGAGAGCGTATATCAGTCTGTTCGGGATAAGCTCTCCGCCGATATTATCATCAAGCAGACGGTGTCGCTGTCCCCGGAAATAGTCCTGGAGGAAAATACCGACATAGAAGCATGGGATGCGGTCATCGAAAATAACGATGAATTATTGGAAAAGTATATCGCAGGAGAACCAATCAGCCGGGAAAAACTTGCGCGGGAGGAACAGCAGCGGGTTCAAGACGCCTCCCTGTTCCCAGTCTATCATGGCAGCGCCAAAAATGGCCTTGGCATTCAACCGTTGATGGATGCGGTGACAGGGCTGTTCCAACCGATTGGGGAACAGGGGGGCGCCGCCCTATGCGGCAGCGTTTTCAAGGTTGAGTACACCGATTGCGGCCAGCGGCGTGTCTATCTACGGTTATACAGCGGAACGCTGCGCCTGCGGGATACGGTGGCCCTGGCCGGGAGAGAAAAGCTGAAAATCACAGAGATGCGTATTCCATCCAAAGGGGAAATTGTTCGGACA